>JAHJQI010000138.1 GCA_018819265.1 Alphaproteobacteria bacterium | reverse complement strand
GGCGGCTTCTGCTTCTCCGACACGCTGACCGGCACGATGGCGACGCTCGGCCAGGAGATGGTGACCTATACCGTGTCGAACGGCGGCCTGTTGCTGACGGCAACCGGCCTGCGCGGCGACCTGTTCACGGTCGCGATCACCGATGCGTTGACGGGGGCGTTCACGCTGACGCTTCTCGACAACGTGCTGCACACCGCGGGCGGCGCCGAGAACGACGCGCTTCTCGACATCCCTTACGTCGTCAAGGATAGCGACGCCAGCGAGGCGCCCGGCACACTGAAAGTCACCTTCGACGACGACGTGCCGGTCGATATCGCTCCGGTCGCCGCGATGCTGACGAACGAAGCCGATGCGATGACGATCGCTGACCTCGATACCGGTGGCAACATCGACGACAATGTCGGCGCCGATCAGCCCGGCAAGCTGACCTTCGCCAACATCACGAGCGGGATGACGCCCGCAACCGGCGTGATCAACGGGATGACCGTTAATCTGTTTTCCGGTGGAGATCCGATCATCCTCTACCTCACCGACAACGACATGACCCTGGAGGGCTGGGTCGGCGATCCGATGATGGGCGGCACCAAGATCTTCACGGTCGAACTGCTGACCGATGGCGATATCGCTTTGGCGAACGACGAGTACAAGGTCACCATCCACGAGCCGATCGATAACGGAGCGGGGGTCGAATTCTCCAACCTGACCGGCACCGGTGCAGCCGGCAACCCGACGTTCAAGGTCATCGAATCGACCACGAGCGATCTTTTGGAGTTGCTGGTTACGCCCGGCGATATCGAGAATAGTACAGATATGACGGGCCAGTCGATCAACAGCTCAGCTACCGACATTGGTGTCGGCACGGGCCAGTCCATCTCGCCTTCTGATCCGATATTGCGCATCGACTATGGATCATTCACGATAGTCTTAGACGAATTCGTGATCGACAATCACGAAACGGTAAATGGTGCGCGTTTCAAAGTAAATCAAGTCGTGCCCGGCACACCGAACACAGAGGTCGACATCAACGTAAGAGTCTACGACGCCGACGACGACGAGGATTTAATCGAAGACCCAACCGATACCATCACAGTCGTGACAGTCTTTGGCTCGGATGGGACGACGGTCCTTGCAGAGCGTACATTGGTTGAGGGAGACGGCACGGAAGGCGGTTTCGATTTCGATTTCCTCATGGATGGTTCGGTGACCATCGATGCGCTGGTCGAAGGGCAGTCCATTTCCGTTAAAACTGCCGATGGATTCAACAGGCTCGAGATCGACAACGTAACGATGGCGAACACGACATTCTCGGTCGCAAGTCTCGCAGTAGAAACAGCCACCACCGGCGACCCAATCGACCTGGACTACGACCTCGCCCTGATGGACGCCGACGGCGACACCGTCACCATCGTCGGCGCGATCGACATCACCGTGAACCCGGAACCGATGGTGTAGTTCGTGCCCGCAGTTGGAAGGTGCGGAGGCCGCTGTTGCCTACAAAGGTTCCAGGACCGCTGCGAATTTGAGAGATATGCACAGGCTCTAAACGGGATCGCAGGCAGCCAGCCTGCGGTCCCGAAATTCTTGGAAAGCGTAAGGTTGGGGTCCGCTCTCCGCTGTCCGCTTCGGCGAGCATTGAGGGCAAGTGCCGGGCTTTCCGCGTCCAAACGACCGTGGTGTGGTGACGCGGCACCACTCGATCCATGGCCGCGATGCGAGTGTGGCGTCGCGCCATATTTGACCAACGGTGCGGCAAGGTTGGTGTCAACTATGGCGCGTTGAACGCCACACTAAGTCCATGTTCTCGCTAGTGGCCCTTATGTCGCGCCAAAATCGGACGGGGTTGGGGCCATGATGCGATTTTGGCGCGACGGGCCACTAGGTAAAATGCGCCTCCCCGCCCACAGAATTCTCGGCACAGCAAGCATTATTTTCAAGCTGGTCGAGATTGTTGAAATAATTTTGCGCGGATATTCTGCGTCAACGTTGCTGTCCGGCCAATGCCCCCAACAAAATTGCTATCGCTTCTGATGAGTTGTTGCCGGCCGTCGCGGGTTCGGCGCATGGTGGCCGCTAAGGGCAGGTGGGCGAACGCGACACCGCGTCTTCGAGTCGAATAGTCAATCTAAAAGAGTATGTGATGAGCGTATTTAGAAGCTCCAGCCTCTTGGCCGCTGGTGTTATTCTCGCCGTTGGCTCCAGCGCGGCGCGGGCCGACATGGGGACAGCGCCGGTCACCGAGGGAATTATCGTCGGGATCGAGGGCGGCTTCCTTCACCAGGATCTCGACGCCGTCAACGGCTACGGCATTCGCTCTCCCGGCGGCCGTCTCGGCGAGGCCTTCGCCGATCCCGAAAACGGCTGGTTTGCAGGCGCCATGCTCGGCTACGCCAGCAGGCAACCGATTATCTTCAATTTCTCGCGCATCGAAGGCTACTTCCTGTTCGGGCGCACTGAAGACAGCGTTGGCGCGTCGTCTCCTCCGGCCGGAGATCTGACGATCAAGTCGGTCGACGGATCCGTGAACGTCGTTGGCGGCAAATCCGCGTCGACGTCCGTTGAAAGGCATACGTACGAAGGTGGCCTTCGCCTTGAAGACGATCAAGTCGTCGATGCCGTGACGAATGTGACCTGGGTCGTGCAGCCGTTTCTACGGTTTGCCGAAGAGGATACAGACACCGTCGTCAACGGCTGCTGCTCCGCATTCCGTGCAGCTTCGGTAGACAACCGCCTGTTCGGGGTGCTCGTTGCCGTCGAGCCGGAATATTGGTTCAATCCCGGTCTCGCCATCGTTGGGCGCGCCGGGGTCGGCATCTACGGATATAATGCCGATGGTGATTTCCGATCATATTCCCAAAGCCCGTTTGTCCCAGATCCGTTCAAGGCCTCGGTTTCCGATGACGAGTCCGGCGTCGGCTTCCGTGGCAGTCTCGGCGCTGCATTGAAGTTCAAGATCTCTGACACATCGCGCATCGAGACGTTTGCCGAGGCTGATTATTTCTCTGCTGTCGGCACCGCCGCTTTCTCCAATGCCAATCCGGCGAACGGCCGGGCCTCCCGCGTTGATATCGACGACATGTGGGAACTGCGGGCCGGAGCGCGTCTTACAATCGGATTTGGCTCGCCCTGATGAGCGGGCGCCGTCGGCGTTCGTCGTGTCGCGGCCCCTGGCTGGAAGGATACTACGGTGTTAACGTCAGTCAGAAGACGGCGTGATCACCGCGTTCTACCGAGGCCTCGTCGGCAATGAGTCGCGCATAGTAATCGAACAGGGTCTCGGTCCCCGTCGAAGGTGTGGCTGACGCATCGTAGTGGCCTGTCGCCGGATTGAGTACGAGCATTGATTCGGTCGCATAGTAGCGTGCGATGCGAGCCAACTCGGCCTTATCGGCCAACGCGGGCGCGACGCGACCAACAGTCCCCAGTCCCCAAGCGACCGCATCCAGAAGCCGAACGGGGATTTGCTTGAAATGCGGCTTGCGCCCCAGCAGCTTGAAAAGGTGCTCGCCTTGTTGACGCGGCGTGACCGCTTCCCCTGGTCCGCCAATCGGCAACACGCGATCATGGCGGTTCTCGTCTTCAAGGCAGTCGGCGAGATATTCGCCCAGATCGCTGTTTGAAATCGGTTTGCAGGCTGTCATCGTGCCATCGCCAAAAGTCAGGAACGGCTTGCCTCTTCTGACGCGATCGACCTGACCCGATAGCGATTTGAAGAAAGCGGTCGGCCGGACGATGGAATATGTGAGACCCGATTCAATAAGCTCTTTCTCGAATGCCAGCTTGGCGTGCTGAAAGGCCAGTAGCGGCTTTTGAACACAGATCGCCGAGAGGAGCACCATATGCCTGACCCCCGCGTGGCGAGCTGCGGCGAGAGCATTCACATGGGCTTGGTGGTCGATGGCCCAAGCGTGCCTCGGCGTGCCGGTTCGCGAGGCCAGGCACGACACCACGGCATCGAAGCGTTCGCCACGAAAGCCATCACGCGCCAGCGAATGAGGGTCGGTTACATCGCCGAACCGCAGTGCGGCTCCCTGCGAGAGACCGTGGCAGCGGTCCAGATCCTGCGCGCCGTCCACGCCGGCAGCGGGCCGCACGAAACATATCACTTCGTAACCGCGCCGAACGAGCACTTGCGCCGTGGCGCGGCCAATGGTGCCGGTCGCGCCCAAGACTAGAACGCGCCGGCGCTGATAGCTTTGTGGCGCGACTGGGATGGCAGGATCAATCACAAGCTGGCCTGGAGATGAACGAGCGTTCCCGTAGTATCGTCGACCCGACTCTTGCACATCGCAGCAACGGAATAATCCGGTTGTCGACCCTTAACGTCGGGAACTGCAGTTTTTCGTCGATACAGAAGAGGCAATTCTTGCGTGACATCCTATCCCCAACTGATGGCAGCGATTGCCGGCATTGTGTGCATCTGTTGTGGAGGTTGGCAACTTGAACGCGAACGTTTCGGCCTTTCCATTGAACGATTTCCGGTCGGCACGACACCGGCGACTGTCTACCGGCGCACGGGAGTCTCTCGAGGTCCCGCGGTGGTTATTGCGCATGGATTTGCCGGTTCGAGACAGCTCATGGAAGCCTATGCGCTGACATTGGCACAGGCCGGCTATGCGTAAGCAGGAGACCCCCCGGCTCTGCCGGGGAGGCAGTAACAGTTTGACGTTTCCGGCGGTCCATCGACGCAATTCCAACCGTTTGCAACCACGCATGCGGAAGGAACTGAGCCGATGGACGAACTCAAGAGTCTAAG
>JAHJQI010000137.1 GCA_018819265.1 Alphaproteobacteria bacterium | reverse complement strand
CAGTGCTGCACGCTGCACCTCGGTCAGATCGCCCAGCTGCTCGACAAGACCCCGAAAATCCTCGGCTTTCATCGCGTTCTCTCCCTGGTCCGAATCACCCGGAGAGTGTCGCCCTACATCAAGTCAAAACAGAGCCTCAACAGTTGGCATGTTGTGAGCCCAAGATCCATCGAAAACAAAGGCTCGCACATGCCCTCCCTCTACTAAAGGATCGCCCACCGTTGGATCACGAGCAAGAACCCATTTCAGCATGTCCCAAACATCAGATGATCTAGACCAAACCTGTTCTGCGTCATCTGCGGCTTGGGCAGCCTTTGGGGATTCTATTACGCCGCGCATGACTACTCTTCAGAATTGATTTCTTCAGCCATCCTTCGAGCCCAGTTTAATTCATCACCCTCGCGAGGCGAGCGAATCCTCTTCGCCAAAAAGGCCTTGTAAGGCAGCGATTCGCCTCTAAGAGATATGCGCCAGCCGAAGTCATGAGACTTCTCACTTATTGATACAGCTGAGTGGTCTTCAGCCACATGCTTTATCCACCAATCAATGAGACCTAATTCGTCGACTGTAAAAGCTGATGTGTCAGGAGCCTCGTCAGTCGAATACCGAATCAATTGACGGTCGTAAAATGGTTGGGACCAAGCTTGGACCGGACCTTCGTTGACCAGTTCGCCCATCGCTTCAGTGATGTGCTCAGGCACGGGGCCAAACTGTTGGCGGATATAAGTCTCGCCTGTGATCGAACGCCCCCAAACTTCGTAGGATCTAGCATCCGCAAACCAGAGAACCTTGTTGAGTTTGGTCGCGCCAAACCCTTCTACGTCGCTGGTTTTCCAGACGACGTAGTGAACGAGCAGCTTGAATTTGTCCCGGTCAAAATCCATAACGTGCTTCTAACAGAAATTGCTTGACATCGCTATCTGTTTCGGCGTTGCCGAGTCAAACAGTCCCACTGACTCAGCAATCGGCGCAAGATACCGGTGTAAGTGCTTCTCTGAACAGTGCTGGCAGGCACCCTTCATACCGCGCTTGAACAGTGAGAAGTAGCCTTCCACCGTGTTGGTATGAACGTTCATGTGCCGCTCGTAGCGTACCTACTCATCGTTGGTGTGATGCACCCGGTCATGTGACGCGAATGTGTCCGCGAACTGGTTGTAGTGCGAGCCTTCGTCTGTGCAGATCGCGGCTTCCTTGGCGATGTTCTCGCGAACGATCGGCATAAGCGTAATCATGTCGGCGCGTTTAACGCTGAAGCTGCACTGCGTGCCTCGTTGCAACCCCGTTATCTACACTTTCTCGAAAGTGTAGATAACCAGCACGCCGGAAACCCGGTTAGCTGTACCGATCTCGGACGGCGATAGCGCGGTGGTAGGCGGGGCGGTCGCGGACGCGGTCGAAGTAATCTCGTGCGCTGCCGGCGGAAAGCTCCCACTCGGCGCCTTTCTGGGCCCAGTTGGCGCAGTGGCCGAGCAGGATGTCGGGAACGGTGAACTCGTCGCCCATCACGTAGGTCTTCTGTCCGAGCCGGGTCTCGAGGACGCCGAGGGCGCGGTCGAAGTCGTAGCGGCAGGCCTTCTGGGCGGTTTCGCTGCGCAGGTCTTCGGGCAGGATGAAGGTGTTCTTGGCGTTGAACCACAGCGGCGACTCGATGTCGTCCACGGCGAACTGGGTCCAGCTGTCCTGGTGGGCGCGCGCGATACTGCCGGCGGGATATGTCAGCTTGCCGTGCTTGTCGGCCAGGAACTGGAGAATCGCCACCGAGTCGATGATGAAGTCGTCGCCCGTCTGCAGGATGGGAACCTTGCCGGACGGGTTATAGGACTTGGCCTCGTCACTGCGCGGGGCGACCGGTTCGATTCCGTATTCGGCGCCCAGTTCCTCCAGCATCCAGAGAACGCGGAAAGCACGAGTCCTCGGCGCACCGATCAGTTTGTACATCTGTGTTTGATCCCCGTCATTTGATGGAATTCGATATGCGGCAAGTCATAGGGCAGCAAGCACGGCGCATCCATGCCCGGCCTGCTCAATTCATCGTGTAGGATGGGCGATATCCCATCCAACGAGTTTTCAAGGACCAAAAATGCCGCTTCTCAGATTCGATCTCTACGATGGCCGAACGGAATCAGAGCTGAAAGCACTGCTTGATGCTGTGCACCGGGCGATGGTCGAGGCCTTCAAGGTGCCGGAGCGCGACCGCTACCAGATCGTGCGGGAACACAAGCCTTCGCGCATGATCATGGAGGATACCGGTCTCGATATTCCGCGAACGCGCGCCTTCGTCTTCATCCAGGTGACAACGCGACCGCGCACGGTCGACGAAAAAAAAGCGTTCTACGAACTGACCGTTCAGAAGCTGCAGGAGCGTTGCGGAATTCTGCCTTCCGACGTGATGGTCAACTTCGTCACCTGCGAAGACGAGGACTGGTCGTTTGGATACGGCCGCGCGCAGTTCCTGACGGGCGAACTGTGATCATTGCAGCTTCTCGGCCATCAGCGCGATGGTGCGGGCGTAGACGTCAGCGCGGTTCCAATCCTTGATGACGGCGTAGTTGGCGGTGCCGGGGCCCCACGGTGCACCGCGCTGCCATCCGTGACCACTGAGGAAGCTGGCGGTGGAAGCGAGGATGTCGGGCACGCTGTTGACGAGATCGCGGCGGCCGTCGCCATCGTAATCGACGGCGTACTTGTCGTAGGAACCCGGCAGGAATTGCACCTGACCGATCTCGCCGGCCCAGCCGCCGCGCATCTGGGCAGGGCTCATGTCGCCTTTCTCAACGATGCGGAGGGCGGCATGCAGATGCGGCTTGAAGAAATCCGACCGGCGGCAATCGTAGGCGAGCGTGGCGATGGCCTGGATGATGCTGTACTTGCCTGATCCATCCTTGCCGAAGTTGGTTTCGAGCCCCCAGATCGACACGAGGATTTCGGCCGGCACGCCGTAGCGCTTTTCGATTCCCGATAGCAGCTTGGCGTGCGTCTTGAGTTTCGAACCGGCTTTGTTGATGAGATACGAGCCGACGCGCCGCTTGTAGAACTCCTCGAAGCTCAGCTTGAACGACTTCTGCGAGCGGTCGCGGCCGATGACGCGCTTGTCGTAACTGACCCCTTCGAGTGCGCGGGCCAGCGTCGTGTCGGAAATCCCCTTGGAGCGGGCCTGCGCCTTGAAGTCCTGCAGCCAGTTCGAGAAGCCGCCCGCCGAGTTGCCGCAACCGACAGCGTGGACTTCAGGAGCGGCGACCGCCATCGACAGGAGAATCGTAACAAAGGCGGCGAACCGGGCCGGCACTGACTGGGCGGAATGCATCGGGAAATCTCCTCTGGCCAAGAACATCTTCTGGGAGCGTGATAGCCCGATGAGGCCCTCAGTGGTGCAGGTCCGATCGCCGCAGCGGGTCGGAAGTTCCTATCCGCCGTTCTTATCATCCTCGTGGCCATCCTTGCCCTGCCAGACCACACGGTAGAGATCGAAGCGGCGGTCGAGGAAGTTGCGAACCGAGCCCTGGCGGCGGGCGACCGTCAGATCGATCAAGCGCAGGTCGGCGGTGGCGATTGTTTCGGTGTTGGCGGCCGTATCGGCGGCGACGCCATCGCGGGCGAACGGGATGTCGCATGGCGTCAGGATGGCGCTCTCGGCGTAGTGGACGTCCATGTTCTCGACGTTGGGCAGGTTGCCGACGACGCCCGACATGATGACGTACATCTGGTTCTCGATAGCACGGGCGTGGCAGCAGTAGCGCACGCGCAGGAAGCCGCGCCGGTCATCGGTGCAGAACGGCACGAACAGCAGCATGGCACCCTGGTCGGCGAGATGGCGGGCAAGTTCGGGGAACTCGGAATCATAGCAGATGAGGACGCCGATCGGGCCGCAGTCCGTATTGATTACGGTGACGTCGTCGCCGCCCTTGATGTTCCACCAGTAGGCTTCGCTCGGCGTCGGATGGATCTTGTCCTGGCTGTGGACGGCGCCATCGCGCAGGAAGACATAGGCGACGTTGCGGACGTCGCCATTGGGAAGCTTGGTCGGCTGCGTGCCGCCGATGATGTTGATGTTATGCGAGATGGCCAGATCGCGCATGAAGGCGACGAACCATTCGGTATAGGTCGTGATCTTCTCGATACCTTCAAGCGGCGGCAGCGCCTTCGGCTCAAGCGACAGAAGCTGCAGGGTGAAGAGTTCCGGCAGGACGACGAAGTCGCATTTGTAGTCGGCGGCGATGTCGACGAAGTAGGCGACCTGCTTCTGGAACTCCTCCGGGCTCGAGATGCCGCGCATCTGGTATTGCACGGAGGCGACGCGGACCTTGTCGGGGCGGGGAATTGCCGTGGGTTCGCGGCCGGCTGCTTCGTCGAATTCCGGATTGCGCCACACCATCAGGCCGGCGAAGCCGGCCGACTCGCGGTCGCCGGGCTCGAACGCCTTGAGGACCCCCATGGGCTCGAAACCCTGCGAGATCTGGAAGTTGATCACCGGATCGCGGACTTTCTGGTCGCGCACGGCATCGAGATAGGCTTCGGCGGTTCCGAACTCCTTCAAGCGCCGCGCCAGACCCGGCATGCGGCCGCCAAAGACGATGCCCTTGAGACCGAGGTCGACGGCAAGGACTCTTCGCGCGTTGTACAGGCGCTGGCCGATGCGCAGGCGGCGATGCTCGGGATCGACGGAAACGTCCATGCCGTAGAGCCAGTCGCCCTTGGGGTCGTGGCGCGCGGCGAAGCCGTTGCCTGTAATCGAGTGCCAGGTGTGCGGCGTCAGCGCATGACGCTCGGCGATGATGAAGGTCGCGCAGTAGCCGACGACCTTGCCGTCGAGTTCGGCGACGAACTGGCCATCGGGGAAGTTATTGATTTGTCCTCTGATCATCTGCGCGGTCAGCGCCGGCAGTGGATGGTAGATCCTGCGGCTCAGCGCGGCGATGGCATCGACATCGGCCAGGGTTGCGCGCCGTGTTGCAAGCTGGGCACGCGGGAGTGCGGATTTTCTCTCTGCTGCCGACTGGCTCGGGTTGCTCTTCTGCATCGACGATCTGATCCAATCGCGGGAATTCTGGGCGCAATTGCCCGGCTGAAGGAGATGGATAGCTGCTTACCCCACGAGAAACAATGGCTCGACCCAGGCACGCCACGGCGGGAAGTTCGGCAAGCGGCAAGATGCGGCACTGATCCACCGGGCGGTCGCGGCCATATTCGCTAATGTGCGTCAGACGACCGCCCTGATACAGCGACCGCTGCCCGGCACAGTTTCGAAGGATGCCATGGACCTGTCAGAAGCCTTCGCCGGGGGAGCCGACATCGCAGATGAAATCGGTCTGCTCAGCCGGCACCTGCGCGCCTACGCGACGGCGAGCGAGGCGTTAGAGGCATGGTGCGAGCCGCGCGCGATCGGCGAAGGACCTATTCGTGCCGAGGTCGCCGGCAGCGCCGTGTCGTCGAGCGGCAGGCGCGCCATCGGCTATCGGAGGGTCCGGCTGTTGCGCGGGGCCGCGTTTCTCAGCACCGCCGAAATCCGCTACCGCTGTGAAGCACTGAGCCCGGCAATGATCCTCACCCTGGAGGAGACCGACGTGCCATTCGGCGTTGTCGTTGCCCCGCTCCGACCACATCGGGTCACGACCTTGGCGCGTATCGCTGGAGACCGGCCGACGCAGATCGTCCTGATCCACCACGCGACGGTGGTCGATCGCTGCGGGCGTCCGATCGCACGGGTACGGGAAGCCTATCGGGACAGCCTCATCGCCTAGAGCCGGACCGCCAGCGAGGATGAGGCATCTGGCGCGCTCGCAGTCTTTGGTAGGTTGCATTGCTGAACCGCACCTGTGTGGCTCGCGTTCAGCAAGACACCGCCGACACCCGACTTCGTGGACAAGCTTTTACACGAGCTCGTACCCTCTGCTTTCAGAAGTTCGTCAGGGTGGTTGCCGCGAATGACTCACGAACTTCTGAAAGCGTGTACTAGTAGAATATTGAATCTAGTACCGTTTTTCGATCAGAAGTCCCTGAAAGCGGTTGACTGATACGGCACAGGGAATTCTGATCGGCGGCACTAGTCCTCAAATACTTCCGGACCGCCGTTCGTTGCGAGATGCACCATGAAGCTGTAACCGTGCCGGACGAAGCCAAGATTTTCATAGAAGGCATGGGCGCGCACGAATTTCACATTCGATGACAGAGCCAATTTGTAGCAACCATGCGCGCGCGCTTCATCCATGGCGTGGCGCATCATGAAGGTGCCAAGCCCGGTACCCTGCGCAGCCGCCGATACGGCGACCTGCTCGACCATCGCAAGCTTGGCGCCTGCGTGGGCGATGTTGTCCAACATGAGAAGTGCGTAGGACGCGGGGATGGCGCCGTCCGGCCCGGCCACGACGAAAAGGCGGTAATTCGGATACTGAGCAAAGCGCTGGAATTGGCCGCGAGCTTCGTCAGGCGCGAGGCGTACGCCGTCGTCGAGCCCGGTCTCGGCGTAGAGATCGAGTACGGCTTCAAGATCGTCTTCGGTGGCAATGCGGATGGTGCGCATGGTTTGGTCCAGTAGCGATGAATGCCGGCTGAGCCCTGCGGCCACCACCGATGCAACATGGTTTGTCCCACGTCCCCGCGCGGGCTGCAATTGGAGCGCATGGATCGGGTAATGCGGCAGGGCTATTATCTCTCCTGCACCGATTGCGCTAACCTCAGCGAGCGTATGCAGGAGCCCTTTGCAATGCCCGACGACCCTTCCTCGAACGATGCCGGGGGCGGCGAGTTCTCGTCGCCGCCCTGCTACATGCACGAATTGGACCCGCTCTACGCGGGCCTGACGACCGATCCGGCGCAAGCGAGCGACGTTGCGCGATGGCGCAAGGCGCAGCGCGAACGCCTCATTGCGGCAAGGCTGGCGGTGCCGGTGGCCGACCGAGAGGAAACCGCACGGCTCATCGCCGGGGATCTCGACAGGCTCATTTCGCAGACTCCGGGTTCGGTCGTCAGTCTCTACTGGCCGTTTCGCGGCGAACCCGACCTGCGCGGCTGGATGGCCGACGCCCACGCGAAGGGACTGCGGATCGCGCTGCCCATCGTCATCGCCAAGGGTCAGGCGCTGGTGTTCCGCGAATGGACGCCGGGATGCCGGATGGAGCGCGGCGTCTGGAATATCCCGATTCCGTCAGACGGTCCCGAGATTGTCCCCAACGTCGTCATTGCCCCGCTCGTCGGCTTCGACAAGGCCGGCTACAGGCTCGGTTATGGCGGTGGATTTTTCGACCGGACGCTGGCTCAACGAAGCGACAAGCCGGCCGTCATCGGTGTCGGCCATCCAAACGGGGCGATCCCGACCATCTATCCGCAATGGCACGACATCGCGATGACGTGGATCGTCACGGGGCATGAACCGCCGCGCGGGACGATGGAAGCATGAGAAGTCAGTCGGTAGGATGCGGGACGGACTCTGGAGAACGGATGGCACCAGGTCGCGTGCAATTCTTATTGAACGGCGGATGTGTACTGAGTAGCTTTCTCGACGAATGTTCGACCGGCTGTGAAAATGGTCAGATGACCGGGAAATTCAGTTCAGAGTTTTTTTATCGGGAAGAAACAGGAGAACACTTGATGTCACAGCCCCTGACAGGCGGTTGCCAGTGCGGAAGCGTGCGCTACGAAGTGCCAGCCGAGATGGCGACGGCTGCGAAATGCCATTGCCGGGAGTGCCAGAAAGCGACCGGCACAGGCGCGCTGACCGCGGCGGTATACCCCGAGGGCGACGTCAAAGTCATGGGTGAGACCAAAACCTACAAATACACCGCCGACAGCGGCAATGAGGTAACACACCAGTTTTGCCCGAACTGCGGCAGCCGGCTTTTCCTCAAAAGCCCTTCGGGTTTGCCTGGCCTGACGCTGGTCCTGGCCGGATCGCTTGATGATTCGAGCACGGTAAAACCGCAATTCGTCGTGTTCGCAAGCCGACGTCCTGCCTGGGATAACGACGATCCTTCGGTCCCGCACCACGCTGGGATGCCGACCGGGTAGCGAAATGTGGAGCAATGGCAGCAGGGTTGGCAGCGAGCCGGGCTCACAAAATCCTTGAGACGAAAGAGGAAGCTGTCAGAGTGCAGAAGCCGCGCGCGCCGATTGAATCAACATACCTTTGTTGCGCCGCACCTGCATTGATCTGAACCGTGCGCTCGGCAACCTGTTGTTGAGCAGCCGGGCCACAGTCGTGGCCCTGGTGTGCTTCCACCTGACATTCATCAACTCCAACGACCGTGATCAGCCGCGATCCAGCCCTTTTGCCTCAAGCTCGCTCAGGTATTTGGCCCAGAGCGCATCTTTTTCGGCGCCGAGCTTGTGCAGGTAGCTCCAGGCATAGAGGCCGGTGTTATGGCCGTCGTCGAAGTGGATCTTGACGGCGTAATTTCCGACCGGCTTCAGCTCGGTGATCTTGACGTTCTTCTTCTTCGCGACCGTAACGCGCTGATCGGCGGAATGGCCCTGCACTTCCGCGGACGGGCTCATGACGCGCAGCATCTCGGCTGGAAGTGAAAAGTCCGCGCCGTCCTCGAAGGAAACATCGAGCGAGGTGCCGTCGCCGGACAAGTCGAGTTGCGGCGGCGGAACCGCGTTGCCTGCCGCGATCTCCATCTCGGACCAGACGCGGGCGGCGATGTCGCGATAGATCTGAGCGTGCGGGCTGTCGGGCGCGGTTGCCGTCACGGGCTGGCCGGTGTCGGAGGTTTCGCGTATGTGGATGTGCAGCGGCACGCCGCCAAGGAAGGGGACGGAAAGCTTCTGGGCCTCGATGCGGGCGCCGCCGTGGCCGAAAATGTGGCTTTCCTCGCCGCACTTGGGGCAGACGAACGTACTCATGTTTTCGACGATGCCGAGCACGGGGACGTTGACCTGCTGGAACATGCCGAGGCCCTTCCTCGCGTCGATGAGGGCAAGGTCCTGCGGGGTGGAGACGATAACTGCGCCAGAAAGCGGCACCTGCTGGGCCATGGTCAGCTGGACGTCGCCGGTGCCGGGTGGCATGTCGATGAGGATGACGTCGAGTTCGCCCCAGTTGACCTGGAACAGCATCTGATGCAGCGCCTGCACGACCATCGGGCCGCGCCAGACGATCGGGGTACCCTCGTCGACGAGGAAGCCCATCGACATGACCTTGAGGCCATAACCTGAAAGCGGATTGACGATCTTGCCGTCGGCGGCCTCCGGGCGGCCGGTGATGCCGAGAAGGCGCGGCTGGGAGGGACCGAAGATGTCGGCGTCGAGAATGCCGACCTTGAGGCCCATCGCCTGCAGGCCCAGCGCGAGGTTGACGGTCGTCGTCGACTTGCCGACGCCACCCTTGCCGGAGGCGACCGCAATCAGGTGCTTGACGCCGGGAATGTTATTCGGCTTGCCGGCGCCCTGCGGGCCGGGAGCGGCGCCTGGAGGCGGGCCTGCGGCAGGCTTGCCGCCGCCGGCACGGGCGCGGGCTTCGGCGACACGCGGGTGTTCGTGGACGGTGCCGCCGGTGGCCATGGGGCTTCGGGCAGGCGCCGGGCGGGTGGAGCCGGGTGCCGCTTCGGCGGTCAAGACGGCAGTTGCGCCAGCGACGCCCTCGATTTCGGAGACGACCTTCTGGGCGGCCTGGCGCAGGGGCTCCAGTTCCTCGGCCTTGTCGGCGGGGACGGTGATGGAAAAGTAGACGCGGTCGTCCCTCTGCAGGATTTCGGAAACGAGTCCGAGGTCGACGATGTTGCTTTCGAGGTCGGGGCCCTTGACGCGGCGCAGTTCGGACAGGATCTGGTCCTTCGTAACGGACATGTTCTTCGCTTCTCCTGGGAAGATGTAGGGTTCGCAAACGACTTGTTGCGGCGGCGCATGACCACCATCAACCAGCTCTTTCGCGAAACGCGGGATTGGTCGTTCAATATTCCGGCGGCGGCGCGCCTGCAAGTCGCGAACGCCACGGACGTTATTCCTGAGCCATGTGATAGGGTATTGCGGTGCCGATGTGAAGGGGTGTCGAAGCGGTGACGGGGCGTGCTAAAGATTTCAGCCCATCAATCTGGCGAGAGAGGCCGGCGTTGTCGAGATCCCTGAAGGAATACGAAGTCCGGCCGACTCCGGACGACCCGGCGCTGTCGCGGACGGTCAGCGGTATCGATCATGAGGGCCGCGAAGTCGAAACCGTCGTCGTGACCGAGCGCGCGCTGACCTTGTTTCTCAACGGCCGCGAGATCGTCACCATGATGACGATCGGCGATCACCCCGACCTGCTGGCTGTCGGATTCCTTCTGAACCAGGGGATGCTGAAAGCCGACGACGAGATCAGAAGCATCGACTACGACGAAGATGTCGCCACGATCGTGGTGCGGACGGCGCGCGAGACGAACTACGAAGAAAAGCTGAAGAAGAAGGTGCAGACGTCGGGCTGCGCGCAGGGCACGGTTTTCGGCGATCTGATCGAGGAACTGGAAGGCATCGAACTCAGCAAATCGGCGCGGCTGAAGACGTCGTGGCTCTACGGGCTGACGAAAAAGATCAATACCGAGCCGAGCCTCTATCTGAAGGCAGGTGCCATCCACGGCTGCGTGCTGTGCCACGAAGACCGGCCGCTGATCTACATGGAAGATGTCGGGCGGCACAACGCCATCGACAAGATCGCAGGCTACATGTTCCTCAATGACGTGTCGCCCGACGACAAGATCTTCTACACGACCGGGCGGCTGACCTCCGAGATGGTGATCAAGTGCGTGAAGATGCGCATCCCCATCCTCGCTTCACGCTCGGGCTTCACGGCGTGGGGCGTGGAACTTGCGCGCGAAGCCGGGTTGACGCTGATCGGCCGGGCGCGCGGAAAACGCTTCGTTTGCCTGTCGGGCGTGGAGCGCGTCGAGTTCGACGCGGACGCTGGAGCGCTCGAAGAGGAGGACGCCAAGCACCGGCGCAAGGGTGGTGAGGGAAATGGCGATTGAAGCGGGGGAAGCGGCGGCCGTGGGAGGGACTGCGCTGTTGAACTCTATTTGGCAGGCGTGACGCAAAGCGAGTCAGTCATGGACTGTAAGCAGAAAGTGCACCGGGGGGCGAGCCGATGCCGAAGTCAAGACATCGGAGCTTGCGTTGACTCGCCGGGTCCGGTTACGATAGGTTGCGCCATGATCAGACAGTCAGGCGCAGGGTGAAAAGCGACGAGAAAAGCAGTACAACGAATTCCGCATTTTCTAATTGCACACAGATCACCGGCGCGCCTTTAAACTGGTCATTGCTACACCCACCTAGTCATCATCTTCACTTGGCTGTTCGGGATCAACAGGATCTAGCCGCATTTCAAGTTGTGGCGCCACGGGCGGCTCTGGCAAGTCGTCTGGTCCAATGGCATCCATTCCGGCGGCTTTCGCATGCGTGGCAAGTTGACCGTCGTTGGTATAGATCGCCTTGGCGCCGACCACGCGCGCGATCGCGAGTATTTGCCGATCAAACTTCACTTTGGCCCATTCGGCCTCCCGCGTCGCTCCACGCTTGTCGCCCCGGGCGATCGCTTCACGCGTTAGCGCGGCCGCCTCGACAGCAGCACGCTCGCCGAACTCGGCAACACGGAAGAATTTTGAACGAGCGATGATCTCCAGGTATCTCGGCCCAGCGTCGCCGGCCTTGACTAGCAGCTCACTCAGTGCCGGCGTCGGCACCACGATCCGCTCACCCGACTTCTGAATCGTCGCAACGAGGAAATCAATTCTCGGGTTACTGCCGACTCCATCTTTAATCTTCGGATCGAGGAAGTAGATCATAAAATTGGCGTCAAATACTATCATCAGCTCAAGTCCTCGCCCGTCCGAAGCCGAGCGAGATCGCTGATAGGATTATTGCCCCACTCGGCGCCTTCGACGCAATGGAGACGCATGATCACATCAGCCAGAGGTGCATCGTCGAGCACCTCGAAAGACTTGATCTCGAAGGAGCGCATCAACCATGCGCCGGTCGCCAGCCGCATCCAGCTACCCGTCCCTGAGATACGAAGAAGACCTGCCTCATAGTGCTTGGCCAGTTTGCGGGCGAGTGGCCGACGCGCGGAGCATTTCTTGTAGACGGTCTCTTTATCGCGCAACCAGACCGGAACGCTTGCCCCTTCGCCGCCGATCTTGATTACCACGCCTTCCAGCACTCCGTCCTCCCGGAACGGCCCGTACTCCAGAGGCTTCGGTCGATTGCGGCCCGGAAACGCAATGATTTCGGCGCCGGTACCGTCGAGAAGTTGGCCGACTGCGTTGTCGCAAGCAAGCATCTCGTCGAGGTCCCGGAGCGCCTTCACGGCGACCGGGTCGCCGCGGCCACGTGATGCTTCAGCCAGCCGTCGCTCTACCTTTGGCAAGGCCACGTCCTCGATGCGCGCCCGGAGTACAACACAACCGGCCTCCACGTCGACGAAATGTACGCGCTCCGGCTCTCCGAGCAGCTTAGCGAACTCAAGCATGTATTCGGCAAGCCGCTCCATCGGAAGCGTCTCGGGAGTGAAGACATCGATCTTGAAACGGCGCTCTTTGTCCATGCCCATCATCGTACTCCGCTCGATGTTCTTAACTTGTTCTGAGCGCGGTTAACAGTCCTTTAACAGTCGGTCGATCAATGCCCGCAGGAACAGACGAGCAAGGGCGAAACTGCTGGTCAGTTCGGCAACAGGGGCGAAGGATCGACGTAGGAATTGGCATTCACGATCCAGTTCGGCGAAATCACCTTGTCCTGGCTGCGCAGCGTAATCGCGTACGTGTCAGCGTGATGCAGCACTTCGTCCATCATCGAACTGTCGATCAATGCGAAGGCGCAGGCCCGCATCGCCGGACAGGTATTGTGCTGACTGGCCGCGATCATGGATATCGCAAGACATTCGTCGCGGCCGAAGCGGCATTCTTCGAGCGCGCAAACCTCTACCTTGCGGCGGGAAGCGCAGTTCACG
The DNA here is from genome assembly GCA_018819265.1 of Alphaproteobacteria bacterium. Lineage (GTDB taxonomy): Bacteria > Pseudomonadota > Alphaproteobacteria > Rhizobiales > Hyphomicrobiaceae > Filomicrobium. The sequence goes on along the minus strand of JAHJQI010000137.1, from coordinate 435 downwards.
GCTTTTGCAAAAGCGCCGAGGCAACCGACAACGACGCGCGCCCCTGCTGGCGACATGGCATTAGAGTAGAGGCGCCAAACGCGCTCCCAGCACCTGACGTCGCCGGTCTGGTAGCCGGCAATCCAGCCTCTGAAGCCATATCCGACAAGCAATTCGGACGCTGACGGCTCCGGGCTGAAACCGTCACCGTATTGAACACGTCCGAACGCGTTCGGACCGCCGTAGTATTTCGTCATCTTTCGACCACCAATCGAAGGGGTTCAAGGCCCCGACATCAGGACGCGCATCTTTTATTGACCCGCACCGTCAAGAAACAGCGTGTCAGGGCGTGATGTCAATTAGCAAAAACGCAACAACGGCATTTTCTGTGTCTATTTTTATTTAGAATAATCCTAAACTAGCTTGTCGATTACTTGGCCCGTTGTATTGGCGCGT
>JAHJQI010000136.1 GCA_018819265.1 Alphaproteobacteria bacterium | reverse complement strand
ATCTCTCGCGCCAAGCGCTCGCTGCGAAATTCGAGGATCTGCTCCGCAATCCCGGTGCAACACAGTTCACCGCCGACGGCGGCCAATTCAGCCTCGCCGGCGCACAGCGCAAGAAGGCTCTCTATCTCGTGCGCGGCAAATGGTACGAGCCGCGCGGGCGTACGCCCACCACGCATATCCTGAAACCACCGATCCCGGGGCTTGCCGGCCAGATCGAGAACGAGATGTTCTGCGTCCGCCTCGCACCCGCGTGCGGCTGCCCGCCCCCAAATGCTGGACGGAGCAATTCGGCGACCTCAGCGTCGTTGTCATCGAGCGTTACGATCGCCGCCGGCTCTCCGGCCGCAAACTTCTGCCGATCGACGAGCCCGGAGGCACGGTGCACCGCGTTCATCAGGAGGATTGCTGCCAGGCACTCAAGGTCGATCCGCGCAACAAGTATCAGCGCGACGGCGGCCCCGGCATGAAAGCCATTCTGGATCTGCTCTCCGGATCGAGCCGGCCAGCTGAGGATCGCGACCGATTTATGCGCGCCTCAGCCTATAACTTCGTAATCGGCGGCTCTGATGCACATGGCAAGAATTACGGTCTCCTCCTCGGCGCGGGAGGGCGGTTCCGCCTCGCACCGCTCTATGACATCGCCAGCTGGCTCCCCTACGCCACCAACAAGAAGCAGGACAAGCTGGCCATGTCCGTCGATGGCAAAACCCGCTTCGACCAGATCATGCCGCGCCACTGGGAGGCGGAGGCGCGCAAGGCGAACTACGACCCTGATCGGGCCGTCGCTCATGTGCGCGACCTCATCGCCATCATTCCCGATCAGGCGCGCACCCTTCTTGAGACCTGTGTGACCGAAGGCTCGGCAACGGATGACATGCGCAATCTGGTCGATCTGATTGCCGGGCGCTGCACCGATCTTGCCCGCATCTACGGCGCCGAATCGATGGCCGGCGAACAGGCCAGCCTCCCGGGAGTGTAGGATCGGTCCTGCCGCGCTTGGCTGCTGGTGTATCGTTCGCGCGAGGGCGGGATGCACCGAAGACTTGAGAACGGATAGTTGCGGACGATTGTTTCTCGCATTACGCGAGTAAATGGAAAAATCACCAAAAATCAGACCTGTCGGCAACCGTCACCCGCAAGGACGGCCATCACACGATCAACTTCTTGCAGTGCACCCCTGTTTGTTAACCTCTGGACGCCAAGTCAGAGGCGGAGAAGCGCGTGTTCACCCAGTTTAGCTTTGTTCTTACGTCATCCCAGGTCGTCATAAAAAGCTCCTAAATCTGGACGTTCGGCTAGGCGTGCGAATTGATCATCGCATAACTGGTGCTGTCTCGGTCGGTTCTGGCGGTTCGAGTGGCGACGCTAGAATTGAATGGGAAGATACAGAAGCATCGAAAGAAATCCTACGGTAGGGTGGCGTGTCCCCCGGCAAGCGCTGAGTTTCCGGAAATGTGTTTTGAATGATCTTTAATTCATGTTCTTCGTGCCTTTTCGAAGGAACGAAGCCTTCAACGAACGCCCGCCCCCGTGCGATATGCCGAAGCTCGGCGCAGAGACGTGGCGTCAGGCAATTGGAGGCAAGGGAGACAAGCCAGGTGGAACCGAAGTCAGCGGGATGCGGCTCAACGTTCTGCAAGGAAACCGCATCTTTACAGTCCGCTGAAAAGCTGAGCCGATTAGGTCCAAGGAGGCCAAGCAACATCCCGACATTTAGGTACGTGAATTCCCGGCAGCTTCGCAGAGCATCAATATGATTAACGACCTGCATTTCGTTCTTTCGAGTCCGGTAGTAGTCCGCGGGCAATGTCTCAAGATACCGGAGGTCAAAACTGTCGAGCCCTGCGGGAACGTAGCTAACCAGACTCGCATAGATCATGTCGTCGGTGCATTTCCAGTAGACGTGCTTGTAGGCTTGGCTAGCGCTACGAACCTCACGTACCGTCCGGACGGAATCAAGGAACCGCTGCTCCTGAAGGAATGTCGCGAACGAATAAAAGTAGGCAACCGTCGCCCCGACGATTTCATTCCCGATGGAATGCCATGCCGTTATGCAAAACGGCGATACAGCGTATTGCGTAGCAAGCTCATTGTCTTTGGCAAGTTGCTTGACTTTCGGCGGGACTGGTAGGCCAGTCCAAGTACCAGCGGGGCCATCGACGCTTTTTTCCCAGCAGCCGACATCGAGCACAAGAAAATTGCAGTCATCGACGTGTTTGCTGGGCTGAAGGCCCGACGTGCCATCGGGCAAATTGCGATTGCAGTAAACGGATCTCAGCAGCAAACCGAGAATGCACTCGCAATGACCTTGGATCATCGACAGCTGCTCAAAAAAACGAGACTTACGCCGGTCAGGATCTTCCCAGTGCTGAGCCATGCGCTGGGTGAGCACTTTCGACTCTAGCGAGAGGAATTCATCATAACTGGCGAGAGGCCCAACAGGGAGATCAAGCTCAACAACAGCACTGTCGGGTGGACGCTCTTGACGGTTCCAACCGCTATCAGTCCGAGGCCACGCGCGATCCCAAGTCAGCCGCCTTGTTCGATAACGCATCTTGATTGGCTGCTGCCACCGCAAAATTTCGTCCGTCACAAGATCCCCCACGTGACTGTTGCCCTTGGCTCGACGCTAGCGAAACATGATGACAGCATCGTGTAAACCCTCGAAACGGCGTGGTCGCCTTATGTCGGCGGCGAGCAAATTATCGCCTGCCAACGACCGAAATCACGATCGAGAAATGACGGGAATCGCATTAGGGTACGCCTCTGCTCGAAGCGCTCTGACATCGAGCAAACCATGCCTTCAAACGACGGCATTGCAGCGGTCAAATTCGAAGAGTTCGCATCGCTACTTTTGATGAGGACGTTGGAGCAGCTGCTTCGGATCAAGAATTATTTCATCCCAGTGCTCACCGACACACAAAAGAGCAATTTACGAACTGACCTCGTCACTTCGGTCCACATGATGCCACCGACGACCGGCTCACTTTGGCGGCGCCGACAGACTTAGCGTGGACACGTAATATGGCTGCTTGTCTCGCTCTGTTCCTTGAGGGGATGCGGCCTCCATGCTCAGCCCCACAAGGGAGGGCGGCAAACTGAATCCAGACCGCGCGTGCCAATCCGAACCGCCGCATTTTTGACGACCGCTTCTGGATCTCGAAAACGGCCTTCGGCTCACCATTCTGGTTGGTCTCTTGTTGTGGCCCCGAACGCAACGCTGAGGAGAACGAAAACGGTCTCGGTGGAGAAGCCGACTTAAGGTACGGGACTGGCAAGATCGAAGGAATACTGCGGTGCACAGCATTCGGCGCGTCTCGATCGTTCGTGTAGTCGATTCCTGCAACATCGTGTTGCACACCCACACGATGACGGCAGTGGGTCATCCTCGACGCCGTGGGCAGGGGCAACATCCAAAATACCCCGATAGCGGACAGTCTTGCGAAGAGCGAGTGCACGCGGCTGCCGCAGTCACGGGCAGCCGTGCTGGTCGGCGACGGCAATCGGGATCAGAATGCGAACGATGGTGTCGTTCGCGCTGCTACTCCTGCTTGCCTATGGTCTGTGGTGCCTAGGCTTGGCATGCCTCAATCTTCCCATTCCATATGGCGACTATCAGTTCTTCCACGAGCCGATCATCAACCTGGCTGAGTTCGGTCGCGCTGTCTCGCCGGGCCTCGCGTGCATTCATCCCGCTTTCACATCTCAGTTCGACGCATATCCACCGGGCGCGATGCTGGCTTTGTGGCCCTTCTACAGGTTGATTAGCGAACCGCTCGCTGCCTTTCAGATGGCAAGCTATTTGACTGGCGCCTTGAGGCTCGCAGCGCTCGTCCTATTGATCTCGGTGCTTTTCGATAAGTTGGAAAATCGTGCGCATCCTAGACTCTGGCTCTCGGTGATCGGGGTTGCGAGCATCTTCTGGCTGACGCAACTGGTGCCAGTTGTCATCCACCCGCAAACTTTGGCCGAGCCGATCGCGTGGTGCGCCCTGGCGATTGTCCTGCGCAATAGACCGCGCAAACTAGCGGACTGCGGATGGGCGGGCATCTTGCTTGCCGTCGCTTGTGTCATCGCACCTGTTCCAGCCGTGGCCTTCGGGATGATTGGTGTTGGAATTTTGACCCTGGAGCGCCGCTGGCAGGCGGCGGCCGTTCTGGCTTCCACTGCGTCAATGGTTACCGTGCTGCTCTTTGGCGTATGGGTTCTGGTAATACCCGAAGCGGCGCATGGGTTCGTCGCCCACGCCATGAACCACGTTGGCTTCCTGCCGAAGACCGGCAGCGATGTGGCCATCGAGCGCTATGCGGCGCGTTCCTCGCTCGTAGCGTCGCTCTCTGCTCAATGGCAGGTTGGCTTATATTTGGCGACCGGTGCGCTCGCAACGTTGGCGACGACCAGAACCGGACGGCTGCTGCAAATATTCACTGTCAGCCTGGCGGTCGGAGGTTTGTTAGTTGCTGCGAGCGGCGCTCTCGACAGGCTCAGCATGTTCACTGCCTTATGGTTGGCGCTCGCAGCAGCCTCGGTTGGTGTTGGAACGGGCTGGCATCGCGTTGTCGCCATGCTTGTGTTGTCGCTCATCGGTGCATGGTGGCAGGTGAAGGCGAGTATGGCGGTTCTAATATCGGACGCTGGTGCGCGTTATCAGGGCGTCGAGCGACAACTGATGGTAAGCGAATTGGCCAGCCCGATCCGTGCCGATACCGTCTATTGGCTGATGTTGCGCAAGGCTGGATCGGAATCGGAGAACCTCGGATATTGTCCGGTGCGGGCTAACAATGAGAGCATCGCAACGGTT
>JAHJQI010000135.1 GCA_018819265.1 Alphaproteobacteria bacterium | reverse complement strand
CTCGTCGAAATGGACAATATGCCCACCGATGGTGGCTTCGGTGATGACATCAGGACGGGTGCGCATTACGAGTTCTCCGTGACTTTGGTGGACCTTGGTCGCTTCGCCGTTCGCGATGGCTTCCTGGCTTGGCGTCCGACACAGTCGGCCAAGGTGGAGCGGTCGAGGTCAGAGAGGAATGCCTCCTCGGCGCGCTTCAAGTGGCTCTTCAGCCGGCAGCCAGGATTCAGGTTGCAGTCCCCGCCGTCCGCTTCAGCGTGTTCGGCCTCGATACCTCGCCGATAGATGCGAAAGACGTCCGGCGCACTTCTTTTGGCAGCCGACAGGTCGCCGCTGATCATCGACTGCATGACGAGACCCTGGATTGTGCCGATAAACAGCAGAGCCGCAGCTTGCGTATTCGTGTCCGAGCGAACGTCACCGGCTGCCTTAGCCGAGTCGAGCTTGCCAGCGAGCCGTGCGGCATAACACCGGAGCAGCTCCTTCGCGACGGCTTTGGCTGGCGAAGGACCAAGCCGCTGCAACTCTCCAAACATCATCCGCGACACGCCTGGATATTCGACGGCGAACGCAATGTGGCTCGTGAACATCGCTTCGAGCGCTGATAGCGGCGATGATGCTCTGCTGGCCGCCTGATCGACACGATCGAGAAGCCGTTCGGCGACCCATTGCATGACCGCCTCGAAGATCGAGTCCTTGCTCGGGAAGTGACGGAACAGGGCACCCTGCGTGACACTCATGTGTTCGGCTATTGCACCAGTTGTCACGTCACTTGGGTTCATGGTGCCGGCCAGCGAAACGACGGCCTCAATGGTGCGTTGCCGGCGCTCGTGCGCAGGCAGATGCCGTGGTGACATGGTTGGCATCAAAAGCTGGTAACTGATTACTATCTTCTATGCAGCGAGCATGTCAACCATCGAGGTTTGGCTGGCGCTCCACTGGCCGACTTTCTCACCGGTGGTTACGCTCAGGCTAAAGGGTCGCAATGCATCCCTTGCAGCAAGGCTCAAGTAGCCGGGTCTGGCGCGTTAATGCTCTGCCGGACCAGCGCGGTGATCAGGTCCGACCGCGTGACGATGCCAACAATTCGTTCGTTTTTCAGAACCGGGATCGCGTCAAACTCGCCTTCTGCAAGCATCGGGAGGAGCACGGCGATTGGCGTTGTGGGAACGACACGCGGCGTCACGACCGACATGATGTCGGACGCGCGCACCGGCACTTCCCGGGTCGGGTCGATCAGTCGCGCCATCGCGGCCCCAAGGCCGCGCCGCAGACGCTTGGCATCTTCACGCGAGCGCCGGATCAGGTGAATTTGAAAGATGACCCCGAGAAACCTATCCCTGTCCTCAGCGACAGGGAGCGACGTGAAACCATGCTCGCTCAAAAGATCCGCGACTTCTGCGAGAGGCGTATCTGGACCGACAGTGATGAGATCGCGCGACATGATATCGGCAGCCGTTACTGGGCCCATGCGGTGGCTGGCAGCCTGCATCTCCGCGGCACCGATCAGCCGCGCAAGATCTTCGACACCTAGCCCCAATTATTCACGGCGGACAGGACGATTGGATGATGGGTGGCGACCAACGTGTTGATCTGGCGTAAGGTTTGGGTGTCGAGTCCGTCCCGAACACCAACCACCCATCGCCATGCAAGCTACTCCTTTTCTTCCCGGCCTGTCACCCGTTGCAGGCAAACAGCTCACAGCCGCGCGAGACGCCGGCATCTTGAGCTCAAACGGCGGTGTGGTCATCCTCCGCGAAGCCGCCGGCCAGTTCGGGCTCGCTGAAGTGATCGCCGGCCCATTGCCCGACGCACGTAGCCCGCAGCTCGTCACCCACACCTACGCCGACATGGTCACAGCGCGCATGATGGCCATCGCCTGCGGTTACGAGGACGCCGACGATCTCGACACGCTGCGCCACGATCCGGCGCTGAAGATTGCCATTGACCGCGCGCCTGAGAGCGGCTCCGGGCTGCCGAGCCAGCCCACCATCTCGCGGCTCGAAAACCTCGCCGACACGCGCGCCCTCTACCGTATCGGCATGGGGTTGATCGATCTGTTCTGCCGGACCTATACGACCGCGCCGTCCTCCATCGTGCTCGACATCGACGACACCGATGATCTGGTCCACGGCGGCCAGCAGCTCGCCTTGTTTAACACCCACGCTGGAGGCCACTGCTTCCAGCCGATCCACATCTTCGAAGCGAACTCGGGCAAGCCTATCCTGTCGCTCATCCGGCCGGGCAAGCGGCCGTCGGGCGCGGAGATCGCGCGCGTGCTCAAACACGTCATTCGCCGCATCCGCCACCACTGGCCGAAAGTCGCCATTCTCATCGAACGGTGCCGCCGGCAGACATTGCAGTTCGCTCTGCTCGGTGGCAAAGGCCTCCGCGACAACCTTCTGCGTCGTGCCGTGCACCCGAACGTTGGCGACGCTTGCCAGCCAATCGGCGAGCTGGTCGTTGAGGTCATCGAGGTTGCGGAATGTTCGGGCGAGGAAGAAGTCCTGACGGATATAGCTGAACGGACGCTCCACTTTTCCCTTGGTTTTGGCGCGGTACGGCCGGCACGCCTTGGGCAGAAAGCCGTAATGCTGGGCCAGCGCCAGCAACGAGCGATTGTAGACGATGTGGCCTTCGTCATTCTCGCCGGTCACCGCCGTCTTCATGCGGTCGTAGAGGATCTCTATCGGGCCGCCAATCGCCGCGAACGCCTGCATGTGACAGCGCAACAGCGTCTGCAGATCCTGATGCATGACAAAGCGGGCGAAGATGAAGCGGGAATGGCCGAGAACGAGGGAGAACAGCCAGACGATCCGGGTCACGCCGGGATCGTCGGTGAACTCGGTCACGAAGCGTGCAAAGTCGACCTGGGCCTGTTGGCAGGCAGGCGTCTCGAAGCGCACCTCGAATGGCTTTGGCCCATGATCGGGCCTGATCGCGGCGACGAACCGCTTCACGGCCGTGTAGGCCCCGGTGTAGCCCTGTTCGCGGATCTCACGATTGAGCCGGACGGCGCTGAGTTCCGGGAAGGCGGCGACGCGCGCGCGAAGATAGTCGAGGTAGGGCGCCAGTTTGCTTGGCCTGCCCGCCTGCCGCGGACTGTAGGCCGGTGGCTCCAGGCCACGCTCGATGTACTTCCTGACCGTCTTGGGGTCACGGCCAGTGCGCCGGGCTATGGCGCTGATCGACAGGCCTTGTCGATGAAGGTCCAATATCACGATGAGGTCTCCAAGCTGGATCATCCGCGCCACCCCCGTCCGAATCAGTCCGGACGCCAATGGTGGATCGCGGCGAAGAGCCTGACAGGGGTGAGGGCGCGCCCTCACCCCTGTCAGGCAAAAGTGCCAGCTAGGGAATTTTCGATGCCCACAATCAGGGAGTATTCAACGCCCGGTGACACGACCAGGTTGCGATCCTTGTAGACAATCTTGTCATAGGGGATGGCTCGCGAACGCGCTCGGTTGGAAGGCATGACGGCCTCCGCTCCGGCCGCCGCGATCACCGTACGGAACCAGTCGGAGTCGTAGCCCTTGTCGGCGAGCAACTTGTCGAAATCGAAGCCCTCAATCAGCGCCTCTGCTTGGCGGATGTCATGGACTTCCCCCCCCTGTCAGGATGAAGCGAAGCGGGTTGCCGAGCGCGTCGACGACGGCGTTGATCTTGGTGCTCAGACCGCCGCGCGAACGCCCGATCTCCTGCCCATCGCTCCCCCTTTTGCGCCCGCGGCGTGCTGGTGTGCGCGGACGATGGAGGCGTCGATGATCAGATATTCGAGATCGGGATCCTCGGCCAAGGCCTTGAAAAGACTCTCCCAGACACCCTTCTTTGCCCATCGTCGGAACCGCTGGAACTGGCTGCTCCAGTTGCCGAACTCAGGCGGCAAGTCGCGCCATGGCGAACCCGTCCGGGCGATCCACAAGACAGCATCGACGAACCAACGATTGTCCGCTCCGTGCCGGCCCTTGTCCCCCTCTTTGCCTGGAACAAGCTTCTCGATGCGCGCCCACTGCGCGTCTTTGAGTTCCCGCCGAATCAAGATCGCCCTCCCTCAGTTGCGATCTTGAATCACATTCGCAAGATAAGGGGAATCCCCTAATGTCAACAGAACCTAGTGTTCCGTCTCCGAAGTCGGCCGCACTGGGTAGCAAATGTCAGAACCGGAACACCAGCGTGATCTGTGCCAAGTAGTCATGGAAACATATTGAACTTGACGGGGCTGGCGAGTAACATTCATAAAATATGTATCTTATGGGCCTACGAGAATTGCAGCGCGCGGGTACCTTTTTGGGTAGGGGGCCCATGGCGGTATTGCTGCACCATTTGGAACTTTCGGCATCCATTTGCGTGGTGGAAATAATGCGGTGTTAGGCTCAACGCGCACTGGCTAGCTATGATCTGTGAATCTGCGCTGTCTGGATTCTGATGCGGGGTTTGAGGCAGGCCGGCAACAGAGACATTGATCCGTTGGTCTATCGTTCTGCCGATCGGTAGAGCGTTTTTCAACTTTAAGGAGCGGCCCTGAATGCAAATTTTCCGATTTCTCACGGCGATATTCCTGTGGCCGGGAGATTTTGTACGCCGCCGATTGCGCATCGAAGTAGAGCAGGATGGCGGTATCATCAGGTCGTTCGTGAACATGACGTTCTGGGGCGGAATTTGTTTGTTTGTTGGGCTTCGATATTTTTCCTGATTAGCCCGTTTCGTTCGACGCACCGAGGAGCGTTGCGCGATCGAAAAATGTGCGAGTGGAATACGCACTTGGACGGCAGTGCCCCACCACTCACGTCGCTGAATTGAGTCGGTGGCTGCTTGTTGAATTCACAATATATGGACTGTCCGACTCATTCGGGGCGTGCAACGCAGGGCTCAATCCTCACGGAATTCGGCTTCAGGATAGGCCGTCAAATTCCCTTGGAACTGGGGCGCGTTTGGGTTTTGACGACAACCCCGATGGCGGCCGTGTTCCCAGAGTCCTTGAATTATTTTCATGCGCTGGCACCATAATGCAGGCAGCCTGTGGTTCTATGACTTCAGCTAATCG
>JAHJQI010000003.1 GCA_018819265.1 Alphaproteobacteria bacterium | reverse complement strand
GAGCGTCTTGCCCTTTTCGTCCAGCATCTTTTCCAATGCCGACGCCTGCCCCAGGGTGCGCGGAAAACCATCGAGAATGAAGCCGTTGACACAATCGGGTTGATCGATCCGTTCCGAAACGATGCCGACCACCATTTCGTCGGGAACCAGTTCCCCTGCCTCGATCAGCGCCTTCGCTTGCAGTCCGATTGCCGTACCGTCCTTCACCGCTTCACGCAGCATTTCTCCTGTCGAGAGCTGAACGATTCCATGCTTGCTGGCGATCAGTTCGGATTGCGTGCCCTTGCCCGCGCCCGGCGGCCCCAGCAGGATTAGGTTCATCTGCGTTTTCCTCGCCTCGACGTCGGCGAGGCTCCCTTGAGTTGCGCTTTCTTGATCAGGCCCTCGTACTGATGCGCCAGTAGATGGCTCTGCACCTGCGCGACGGTATCCATGGTCACACTCACCGCAATCAGCAGCGACGTTCCGCCAAGTACGGCAGCAAACGTAGACGGGATGGGTGAATTCGCAATCATCAATTCCGGTAATAGGCAGACCGCCGCGAGGTAGAAGGCACCCACCACCGTAATGCGCGTCAGCACGTAGTCTATGTATTCGGCGGTTTTTGCACCTGGTCGAATACCTGGGATGTAGCCGCCGTACTTGCGCAGATTATCGGCCGTCTCCTGCGGGTTGAACACCACCGCCGTATAGAAGAACGCGAAGAATATGATCAAGGCGGCATAGATCGCCATGTGCAGCGGTTGCCCGTAACCGAGAAGCGACGTGATGTAGGTCAGCCAGTCCGGACCACCCGATCCGGTCTGCCCGGCGGTGAACTGGGCCGCCGTCGTCGGCAGCAACAGCAGCGAAGAGGCGAAGATCGGCGGAATAACGCCTGCCGAGTTCAGCTTCAGCGGCAGATGCGACGCGTTGCCCTGCATCATCTGATTGCCGACCTGGCGCTTCGGGTATTGGATCAAAAGCCGCCTTTGCGCTCGTTCCATGAACACGATGCACAAGACCACCACCGCCATCAGCAGCAGCACGCCGAATACCAGCATGATCGAGATCGACCCCTGGCGCGAAAGTTCGAACAGGCCGGCCAGTGCCGACGGCATGCCGGCGACGATGCCGGCGAAGATGATCAGCGAAATGCCGTTGCCGATGCCGCGCTGCGTAATCTGCTCGCCAAGCCACATCAGGAACACGGTACCGCCGACCAGCGTGATCACCGTCGAAATCCGGAAGAACCAGCCCGGATCGGTGACAACTGCAAGCTGTCCCGCCTGCATGCTTTCGAGGCCGACCGAAATGCCGTAGGCCTGCACGGTCGCCAGCAGCACGGTCAGGTAGCGCGTGTACTGGTTGATGGTTTTGCGACCCTGCTCGCCTTCCTTCTTCAGCTGCTCGAGCTGCTTGTTCACGCTCGACATCAACTGCATGATGATGGAGGCGGAGATGTAGGGCATGATGTTCAGCGCGAAGATCGCCATGCGTTCGACGGCGCCGCCGGCAAACGTATTGAACAGCCCCAGGATGCCCTGCGACGAACGCTGGAACGTCTCCGCGAACGCTTCCGGATTGACGCCGGGGATCGGGATGAACGTGCCGAACCGGTAAACGATCAGTGCACCGAGCGTGAACCAGATGCGCCGCTGCAGATCTTGCGCCTTCCCGAAAGCGGAAAAGTTGACGTTCTGGGCGAGCTGTTCGGCAGCGGATACCATGACGTGTGTGTCTCCCGACCTCGTTGCGGCGACGGCCGGCCGTGCGGCGGTACCGTCTGCCCTGCGCTGACCATTGTCCCGCCGCTCAGAAGACACGTCACACGGACCGGAGCGACACCGCTAATGTGGCCATCGCGCCGCGTTTCGGCAACTGCTTGAGGAGCAGGCCCCGAAACGACTACTTCGCGTTGGCCTTGTTGGCTTTCTTGGCCGCCGTCTTGGCCCGCTTGGTTTCGTCGTCGGCCAGCACTTTCTTCTCGATCAGCGTCACCGAACCGCCCGCCTTTTCGATGGCAGCTTTCGCCGACGCCGTCGCGTGATCCACCTTCAGCTTCAGCGCCGCCTTGAGTTCGCCGACACCAAGGATGCGCACGCCGTCGAGCGCACGGCGCAGGATTCCGCTGGCGATGAGCGCATCGGCGTCGATTTCGCCGCCGGCTTTGAGCAGGCCGGCATCGACGGCTTCCTGAAGCCGGGCAAGGCTGACCTCGTTGAACGACTTGCGCCGCCACTTCGAGAAGCCGCGTTTCGGCAGGCGGCGGTAGAGCGGCATCTGGCCGCCTTCAAAGCCGCCGATGGCGACGCCGTTGCGGGCCTTCTGACCCTTGTGGCCGCGGCCAGCCGTCTTGCCAACGCCCGATCCGATGCCGCGGCCGACGCGCACGCGCTTCTTGGAAGCGCCAGCATTGTCCTTGATCTCATTGAGCCGCATGCGACTTCGAGCTCCTCAAATTTTGGCCGGGACTTGGACTTTGTTTTCGCCGCCATTGCTGTCGGCAGATCCCGGAACCTTCATCACGTTAAGCAGAACCGAACCGGCAATCACTCGACGATGCGCACCAGATGCTGCACCTTCGCGATCATCCCCCGCACCGACGGCGTATCTTCGAGCGTACGCGTCCGGTGCAGTTTGTTCAGCCCCAGGCCCTTCAAGGTCTTGGTCTGGATTTCCGGCCGGCGGATCGCACTGCGGATCTGCTGGACCGTGATCGTCTTCTTCGCTGTATCGGCCATTGTCTCACTACCTCAGCAAATCTTTTCGAAAGCGCCGGCATCCTGTCGGGGCTCCTGCCGGGCCCGATCGGATGCTGACGCTCTTTAGGCGTCCGCGCTTGCCGCTTCGGCCACCGACGACGCATCCCGGCGCCGTGCGACGATGTCGGAAACCTTCATGCCGCGGCGCGCTGCGATGGTGCGCGGGTTTTCCTGCTCCTTCAGCGCGTCGATCGTTGCCCTGACGACGTTGTAGGGGTTGGTCGAACCAAGCGACTTCGCCACCACGTCGTGGACACCGAGCATCTCGAACACGGCGCGCATCGCACCGCCCGCGATGATACCGGTACCGGCCGGGGCCGACCGCAGGATAACGCGGCCCGACCCGTGACGGCCGACGCTGTCATGGTGCAGGGTGCGGCCATCGCGCAGCGGCACCCGCACGAGTTCGCGCTTGGCGGCTTCGGTCGCCTTGCGGATCGCTTCGGGCACTTCGCGCGCCTTGCCGTGTCCGAAACCGACCCGGCCCTTCAGGTCGCCAACCACCACGAGGGCTGCGAAACCGAAGCGCTTGCCGCCCTTCACCACCTTCGCGACGCGGTTGATATGGACGAGCTTATCGGAGAATTCGCTGTCCCGCTCTTCGCGATCGCGATCTCGGCCCCGGCGGCCACCACCTTCTGGAGAACGTGCCACAGTCGGTATCCTTCTATCCTTAGAATTCAAGGCCGCCCTCGCGGGCGGCATCGGCAAGCGCTTTCACGCGGCCATGAAACAGGAAGCCGCCGCGATCGAACACGACAGCCTTGACGCCGGCAGCAACGGCACGCTCGGCAAGCAGCTTGCCGACCTTGGCCGCCGCTTCCTTGTCGGCGCCCGTCTTGAGGCTTCCGCGCAGGTCCTTTTCGAGCGTCGACGCCGCGGCAATCGTCTTGCCGTCCGCGTCGTTGATCACCTGTGCGTAGATGTTCTTCGAGGAGCGATGCACCGAGAGACGCGGACGCCCGTCGGACTTCTTCCTCAAAGCGCGGCGAACACGGTTGCGCCGCTTGATGAAATTCTGCGAAAGCGAAGTCATCTCGACCGTCCTTATTTCTTCTTGCCTTCCTTGCGGAAGATGTACTCGCCCTGATAGCGCACGCCCTTGCCCTGATAGGGTTCAGGCGGGCGATAGCCGCGGATTTCGGAAGCCACCTGACCGACAAGCTGCTTGTCGATACCGCTGACAGTGATGATTTCCTGCTTGGCTCCGCTGACCGCGACCTGCACGCCCTGAGGAATCGGGTGTACGACTTCGTGGCTGAAACCGAGGCTGAGCTGCAGGTCCTTGCCTCTCATCGCCGCACGATAACCGACCCCCTGTATTTCAAGGGTCTTCGAGAAGCCGCTCGAGACGCCTTCGACGAGGTTCGATACCTGCGTGCGCGACATGCCCCACATCGAGCGGGCCTCTTTCGAATCGTCGCGCGGTTGCACGACAATGCCGTCGTCCGTCATCTCGACCGAGCAGACTTCGGGAATCGTGAACGAAAGCTCGCCCTTCGAACCCTTCACCTTGACCGTCTGCCCGTCGATCGTTGCGGTTAGCCCCGAAGGCACCGCGACTGGCTTTTTTCCGATACGTGACATGACTTGTTCCTCCGGCGCCAGGCCGGTCCCACAATTAGAATACGTTGCAGAGGATCTCGCCGCCGACGTTCTCTTCACGAGCCCGCGCATCCGACATCACGCCCCGCGGCGTCGACAGGATCGACACGCCGAGGCCGTTGGCCACCGTCGGCAGATCCTTCACCGGAGAATAGACCCGGCGACCCGGCTTGGAGACGCGTTTGATCTCCTTGATCGCCGGTTGGCCGTTGAAGTACTTGAGCTCGATCTCGTATTCCGGGTGCTCGCCCTTTTGCTCGATCAGCGCGAAACCGCGGATAAAGCCTTCCGATTGCAAGACCTCAAGTACGCGACCGCGCAGCTTCGAAGCTGGCGTCGAGACCTTGGGCCGGCGGCGCATTTGAGCATTGCGGATACGGGTGAGCATATCGCCGAGAGCATCATTCATTGGCATCAGCGTTGTCTCCTCACCAGCTCGACTTGACGATGCCGGGGATACGACCCTGGCTCGCCAGCTCACGTAGCATGTTGCGGCACATCTTCAACTTGCGGTAGTAGCCGCGCGGACGCCCGGTGATTTCGCAGCGGTTGCGAATGCGCACCTTCGCCGAATTGCGCGGCAGTTCGGCAAGCTTGAGACGGGCAGCGAACCGCTCTTCCGTCGGCTTTGACAGATCGTTCGCCGTCGCCTTCAGGGCCTTGCGCTTCTCGGCGTACTGCTCGACGAGCTTGCGCCGCTTCAGGTTGTTCTGCTTCTTACCGGTCTTCGCCATCTTTTATCTTTCTCCAAAGGCCTTTCGGGGTTTCCCGAGGTCCTTTAGATCCCGCGCGGGAGTGCTTCGTGTGCGCGGTCTCTAAGCTGATTGTGCCTGTCTCAAGCGGTTTCGTCCGACGTTTCCGCTTTCTTTTCTGCGGGTTTCGGGAACGGAAAATTCATCGCTCTCAACAGTTCGCGTGCTTCGTCGTCGTTGTTCGACGTCGTGCAGACCACGACGTCCATGCCCCAGACTTCGTCGACCTTGTCGTAGTCGATTTCCGGGAACACGATGTGCTCCTTGATGCCGAGCGCATAGTTGCCACGGCCATCGAAGCTCTTCGGATTGAGGCCGCGGAAGTCCTTGATGCGTGGCATCGCGATCGTCACCAGGCGATCGAGGAATTCGTACATGCGGTCGCCGCGCAGCGTCACCTTGGTGCCGAGCGCCATGCCTTCGCGGACCTTGAAGCCGGCGATCGACTTGCGCGCCCGTGTGATGACCGGACGCTGCCCCGCGATCAACGCCAGGTCGCCAGCCGCGCTTTCGACCTTCTTCTTGTCCGCAACCGCTTCGCCGACGCCCATGTTGAGCACGATCTTATCGATCCTGGGGATCTGCATCGGGTTCGCATAGGAGAACTTCTCCTTGAGCTGCGCCCGCACGACGTCCTCATAGTAGCTCTTGAGCCGCGGCTTGTAGTCGGCCGGGCGCGGCGCCGGCGGCGCCATATCGCCAGCCGATTCGCGCTTGTCTTTCTTCTTTTTCTTGGCCCCGTCCTGGACCTTCTGTTTCTCGGCCATCGCTTATGCCTTCTCCGCAATCACTTCGCCGGAACGCTTGGCGATGCGCACCTTGGTTCCGTCTTCCAGGATCTTGATCCCGACGCGTGTCGGCTTGCCGTCGCGCGGATCCTCGATCGCCAGGTTCGAGACGTGGATGGGGGCCTCTTTCGAGATGATGCCGCCCTCGTCCTTGGCCGTCTGCTTCTGATGCCGGCGAACCATGTTGACGCCGCGCACCAGCGCGCGCGATTCCTTCGGGCGCACCTCGATGACTTCGCCGTGTTTGCCTTTGTCGCGGCCGGTCAGGACAATGACCCGGTCGCCTTTCTTGATTTTGGCCAACGCCATCACAGCACCTCCGGCGCCAGAGAAATGATCTTCATGTGCTTCTTCGCTCTCAGTTCGCGCGTCACCGGTCCGAAAATGCGGGTACCGATCGGCTCGCCCTGTGCGTTGACCAGCACCGCCGCGTTGCGATCGAAACGGATCAGCGATCCATCGGGACGGCGCACGCCTTTGGCTGTGCGTACCACGACGGCTTTCATCACCTGGCCCTTTTTCACACGACCGCGCGGGATTGCTTCCTTCACCGACACCACGATAATGTCGCCGACGGTCGCGTACCTGCGCTTGGAGCCACCCAGCACCTTGATGCACTGCACCCGACGGGCGCCCGAGTTATCGGCGACGTCGAGATTCGTCTCCATCTGGATCATCGCTCTCGCTCCTTTTGAAGCCACCCTCGGGCGGCCCGTTGTCACAAATTCCGTATCGCGCTCGGCTCACGTTGGAGCACTTTTCCTGTTCCACACTGCCTGACGGACGTGTGGAGAGCGCGTGCTAGTCCCGGCAGTCTCGATCGGGCAGGCCTACAGCACCATCAAGCGCTGCTGGCCTGCTCCAGTACCGTCCATCGCTTATGCTTCGAGATCGGCGCGCTTTCCACGATCTGGACGCGGTCGCCAACCTTGCAGCGGTTCTCTTCGTCGTGCGCCTTGTACTTCTTCGTACGGCGAACGGTCTTTTTGAACAGCGGATGCGTAAAGCGGCGTTCGACTTGGACGACAACGGTCTTGTCGCTTTTGTCTGAAACCACGACGCCATGCAGAATGCGCTTTGGCATAGTTCGTATTCCTCTTGAGGCCGGCCCAACACGGCTTGCGTCTGACACGAGCTTGCAAAGTTTCAAGCTCAGAAGTGTTGGCGTAAAGAGCCCTTGCAGGCCTGCAGTCAGCCTTGTGCTTGCTTCTGATTGCGGATCGTCAGGACGCGCGCGATCGTCCGGCGCACCTCGCGAACCCGCGATGTCTTTTCGAGCTGCCCGGACGCCTGCTGAAAACGCAGGTTGAACTGCTCCTTCTTGAGCTTCATCAGCTCATCGTCGAGCTGGTCGACGGACTTGTCTTTGATCTCGGCGACTTTCATGGCTCTTAACCGTCCTCGAAATTCTCGTTGTCTTCGCGTCCGGCGTTAGCCGATGCGGGTGACGATACGTGTCTTGATCGGCAGCTTCTGCGCGCCAAGTTCAAGTGCCTCGCGGGCCACCACATCCGAAACCCCGTCGAGTTCGAACATGATGCGGCCGGGATGGACGCGCGCCGTCCACCGGTCGACCGAACCCTTGCCCGAGCCCATGCGCACTTCGGCGGGCTTCGATGTCACCGGCAGGTCAGGGAAGATCCGGATCCAGACGCGCCCGGCACGCTTCATGTGACGCGTGATGGCGCGGCGTGCCGCTTCGATCTGGCGCGCCGTGATGCGCTCCGGCTGCACGGCCTTGAGACCGTGCGAGCCGAAGTTCAAGGCGGTCCCGCCCTTGGCGGTGCCTTTGATACGGCCCTTGAACTGCTTGCGAAACTTTGTCCGTTTCGGTTGCTTCATGACTTCAGATCCTTAACGTCCCTGGCCTGGCGCGCCCGAACCTACGGGTCGCGCTCGACTTGAGTTCTTACCTGTCGCGCGGCGTATCGCTCTGGCCGCCACGGTCGCGCCGTGGACGTCCACCGTCACCGCCTTCGAAAGCTTTCTTTTCCGATGCCATCGGATCGTGATCGATGATCTCGCCCTTGAACACCCAGACCTTGATGCCGATGATGCCGTAGGCCGTTTTCGCTTCGGCCCGTCCGAAGTCGATGTCGGCGCGCAGCGTATGCAGCGGCACCCGGCCCTCGCGGTACCATTCGGTCCGCGCGATTTCCGCGCCGCCGAGACGGCCCGCGACGTTGATGCGGATGCCCTGGGCCCCGGCACGCAGCGCTGTCTGCACCGAGCGCTTCATGGCGCGGCGGAATGCAATCCGCCGCTCGAGCTGCTGGGCGATGTTCTCCGCGATCAGCGTTGCATCGATATCCGGCTTGCGGATCTCGAGCACGTTGAGGTGGACTTCGCTATCGGTCAGCCGGGCGAGTTCGCCGCGCAGCTTGTCGATATCCGAACCCTTCTTGCCGATCAGCACGCCCGGACGCCCGGTATGCACCGTCACCCGGCACTTCTTGTGCGGTCGCTCGATCACCACCTTCGAGATGCTGGCCGGACGCTGCATCTTCATGATGTGATCGCGGATCGCGTAATCTTCGTGCAGCAGCTTGCCGTACTCGCCCGTGCGGGCAAACCAGCGGCTGTCCCAGGTCCGGTTGATGCCGACGCGCAGGCCGACCGGATTGACTTTGTGACCCATCAGTCGGCCTCCACTGCCGCTTCGACGCCACGGCCATCGCGGGAAGCCTTGGCCGCCTTGACCTTGCCCCCGTTGCCGCGCTTGCGCGAATTTTCAAGTTCTTCTTCGTTGACTTCACGGACCACGACGGTGATCTGCGAGAACGGCTTTATCACCACCGAGGAGCGCCCGCGACCCCGTGCATGGAAGCGCTTCATGATCAGGTTCTTGCCGACGTAGGCTTCAGCGACAACCAGCTGGTCGATACTCAGCTGATGGTTGTTTTCCGCGTTCGCAATCGCACTCATCAGGCACTTGCGCACATCATCCGAGATCCGCTTGCGCGAGAACTCGAGATCGGCGAGCGCCTGCTCGACCGGCTTGCCCCGGATCAGGCCCGCGACAAGGTTCAGCTTCTGTGGCGAGATACGCAAGTTGCGCGCAACCGCCTTCGCCTCGGTGTCAGGGAGGGCGCGCTCCCGGCTCGGCTTACCCATTATCGTTTCGCCTTCTTGTCGCCGCCGTGCCCGGTGAAGTTCCGCGTTGGCGAGAACTCACCGAACTTGTGACCGATCATGTCCTCGGTCACGTTTACGGGGATGTGCTTTTGCCCGTTATAGACGCCGAAGGTGAGACCAACGAACTGGGGCAGAATCGTCGAACGACGGCTCCAGATCTTGATGATCTCGTTGCGTCCCGAAGCGCGCACCTTGTCGGCCTTCTTGAGGAGGTAGCCGTCGATAAACGGACCCTTCCAGACTGAGCGTGCCACGACTGTATCTCCTTAAGCGTGTCGACGCGGTTTCCCGCGTTTATTTCTTTTTCAGGTGACGGCTACGGACGATGAACTTGTCCGTCGTCTTGTTCTTGCGCGTTCTGTAACCCTTGGTTGGCTTGCCCCAGGGCGTCGCCCAGTGCTTGCCGCCGTTGGTACGCCCGCCGTTGGGGTGATCGATCGGGTTCATGGTGATACCGCGAACCGTCGGGCGGGTGCCTTTCCAGCGGGTCCGGCCCGCCTTCGAATCGACCGTGTTGCCATGGTCGGGGTTCGAGACCGCTCCGACGCTCGCCATGCAGTCGGCGCGCACCCGGCGGGTTTCGCCCGAGCTCAGCTTCAGCACCGCCCAGCCGGCGTCGCGGCCGACGAGCTGCACGAACGCACCGGCCGAACGCGCGATCTGTCCGCCCTTGCCAGGCTTCATCTCGACGTTGTGGATGATCGTGCCGATCGGCATGCTCGACAGCGGCATGGCGTTGCCGGGCTTCACGTCGACCTTCTCGCCGGCGATGACCTGGTCGCCGGCCGACAGCCGCTGCGGTGCCAGGATGTAGCTCAGTTCGCCGTCTTGATATTTCACGAGCGCGATGAAGGCGGTACGGTTCGGATCATATTCGATCCGCTCGACCGTGCCGACGACATCGAACTTGCGCCGTTTGAAATCGACCAGACGATAGGTCTGCTTGTGTCCGCCACCGATATGACGCGTCGTGATGCGCCCGTGCGTGTTGCGCCCGCCGGTCTTCGACTTGCCCTCGGTCAGCATTTTGACCGGGCTGCCCTTCCACAGTTCCTTGCGGTCGACGATCACCAGCTGGCGAAGGCCGGGCGATGTCGGACGAAATGTCTTGAGTGCCATTTTCTTGGCCCCTTACAAGCTGGTCGTGATGTCGATCGTCTGGCCGTCTTCCAGTGTCACGATCGCTTTTTTGATATTGCTCTGCGTGCCGCGCCGGCCGCGGAACACCTTCGTTTTGCCCTTGCGGACGAAGGTGTTCACGGCCTTCACCTTGACGTCGAACAGGGCTTCGACGGCCTGCTTTATGTCGGGCTTGGTCGCACTGCCGGCAACGTTGAAAACGACCTGGTTTGCTTCCGACAGAAGCGTCGCTTTCTCGGTGATCACCGGCGAGCGGATGATATCGTAGGCTTTGAGTTTCTGCATCTTCAGGCCCTCTTGCCCTTTTGCGCCGCATCAGCGAACCGCAGATCGATGGCTTCGAGAGCAGCCTTCGTCAGCACCAGCTTCTTGCGTCGCAGGATGTCGTAAACGTTGAGACCCTGCACCGGCAGGACATCGATGTTCGGGATGTTGCGCGCCGCCCGGACGAAGGCGGCGTCAAGGCTTGCCCCATCGATGATCAGCGCATTCATCAGTTCAAGTTTGCCGAACGCATCGCGAAGGGCGGCCGTCTTGCCGTCGTCCGAGGATGCCTTGTCGAGAACGATGATGTCGCCAGCCTTGGCTTTCGCCGACAGCGCATGGCGCAACGCCAGGGCCCGCACCTTCTTCGGCAGGTCGATCGCATGGCTGCGCGGCTTCGGCCCGAGAGCCTTGCCGCCGCCGCGCCATTGCGGAACCGACTTGTCGCCGTGCCGGGCACCACCGGTGCCCTTCTGCTTGTACACCTTCTTGCCGGTGACCGTAACTTCCGAACGGTCCTGCGAATGATGCGTGCCCGCCATCCGCTTCAGCGTCTGGTAGCGGATCATGCGGTGGATCAGGTCCGGGCGCGGTTCGAGACCGAACACGTGCTCGGCCAGTTCCACGCTGCCGGCCGAGCCGGCATCAAGCGTTGTGACGTCGAGTTTCATCACTGCTGCTCCTCTTGAGCACCGGCCGCCGCCACGTCGCCGTTGCGCGGCCTGAACGCGCCGGGCTTCGGCGCATCGTCTGGAAGCTTGCGCTTGACGGCGTCGCGAACCAGCACCCAGCCGCCTTTGTGGCCGGGCACCGCACCGCGCACCATGACGAGGCCCCGCTCGGTATCCGTGCGCACGACCACGAGGTTCTGCGTCGTGATGCGCTCCGAACCCATGTGACCGGCCATCTTCTTGCCCTTGAACACCTTGCCGGGATCCTGGCGCTGACCCGTCGAGCCGTGGCTGCGGTGCGAAACCGAGACACCGTGGGTCGCCCGCAGACCGCCGAAGTGCCAGCGCTTCATCGCGCCCTGGAAACCTTTGCCGACGCTGGTCCCGGTGACGTCGACGAACTGCCCTGGAACGAAGTGGTCGGCTGTGATCTCCGCACCGACTTCGATGAGGTTGTCGGGGCTGACGCGGAATTCTGCCAGCTTGCGCTTGGCTTCGACGTTGGCGATAGCAAAGTTGCCGCGCTCGGGCTGCGTCACACGGCTGGGACGGCGCGAGCCGGCGCCCAGCTGCAGAGCCGTGTAGCCGTTCTTCTCATCGGTGCGCTGCGCCAGCACCTGGCAGTTTTCCAGTCGCAGCACCGTCACAGGAATATGCTCTCCTGCATCGGTGAAGATGCGGGTCATACCCAACTTCTGAGCGATCACTCCGGAACGCATGGGTGCATTCCTTCCCTTCTCGGTTCCCCAGTCTCCTTTCGCCCACCGGGCAGATCAGGATCTGGACCTCTTCGACTAGCCGGCGGTTCGCAACGAGGCGAATGCGGCGAATTAAAGCTTGATCTCGACGTCGACACCTGCCGCAAGATCGAGCTTCATCAAAGCATCGACGGTTTGCGGTGTCGGATCGACGATATCGAGCATGCGCTTGTGGGTGCGCATTTCGAACTGCTCGCGGCTCTTCTTGTCGATGTGCGGCGACCGGTTGACGGTGTAGCGTTCGATCCGCGTCGGCAGCGGGATTGGCCCGCGCACTTCCGCGCCCGTACGTTTTGCCGTGTTGACGATCTCGCGCGTCGACGCATCGAGTATTCGATGATCGAAGGCTTTGAGTCTGATGCGGATATTCTGACCGTTCATCGTCTTCGCCTAACCTCTAACGCAAGCTGCGCCCGTCAGGGCGGGCGCAGCCCACAGATGAATTCGACAACCGGACCTGACGCACCACGCGTCAGCACCGCTGCCAGACAGCCCAATTTCCAAGTCCACCGTTCTTCGCACAACATCTGCGCTGAAGATGGAAACCACCAGCGCCGGATCGGGTCTGACCCGGCGCTGCCATTCACGTCTAGTCCGTGATCGCCGACACCACGCCGGCATCTGAAGTGGGGTTTACCCCACTTCAAGCCAAAGTCGGCGCCGCGCCAATCGGCCAACGCGCTGTCTCGTCTAGTCCGTGATCGCCGAGACCACGCCGGCGCCGATCTGAAATGCGGCTTGCCGCATTTCAAGCACTTCTAATTTGTCGGCGCCGCGCCAATCGGCCAACGCGGCATCGAAGTCAAGGCCGCGACTGCGGCCCGGCGCTAGCGCCGCCCCCGCGGAGGCCCGCCCCACTTGGGGCGGAACGGCCGCGAGCGCAAAAACTAGTCCGTGATCGCCGACACCACGCCGGCGCCGACGGTGCGGCCGCCTTCGCGGATGGCGAAGCGAAGCTTTTCTTCCATCGCGATCGGCTGGATCAGCTCCACGTCCATCGCGATGTTGTCGCCCGGCATCACCATTTCCGTGCCTTCGGGAAGCGAGCACACGCCCGTCACGTCGGTCGTCCGGAAATAGAACTGCGGACGGTAGTTGGTGAAGAACGGCGTGTGCCGCCCGCCTTCTTCCTTCGTCAGGATGTAGGCTTCCGCCTTGAACTTCTTGTGCGGCGTGATCGTGCCCGGCTTGCACAGAACCTGGCCGCGCTCCACGTCCTCGCGGCCGATGCCGCGCAGCAGCGCCCCGACGTTGTCGCCCGCACGGCCCTCGTCGAGCAGCTTGCGGAACATCTCCACGCCCGTCACCGTCGTCTTCTGCGTGTCGCGGATCCCGACGATCTCGATTTCTTCCCCGACCTTGACGATGCCGCGCTCGATGCGACCCGTCACAACCGTACCGCGACCCGAGATCGAGAACACGTCCTCGATCGGCATCAGGAACGGCTGGTCGATCGGACGCTCAGGCGTCGGGATGTATTCGTCGACCGTCTTCATCAGTTCGGTGATCGAATCCTTGCCGAGCTTCGCATCCCCGTCCTCAAGCGCCACCAGCGCCGAACCCTTCGTGATCGGGATGTCGTCGCCGGGGAATTCGTAGCTCGAAAGCAGTTCGCGGACTTCCATCTCGACGAGTTCCAAGAGCTCCTCGTCGTCGACCTGGTCGCACTTGTTGAGATAGACAACCAGCGCCGGCACCCCGACCTGGCGCGCCAGCAGGATGTGTTCGCGCGTCTGCGGCATCGGCCCGTCGGCCGCCGAAACCACCAGGATCGCGCCGTCCATCTGCGCGGCCCCCGTGATCATGTTCTTCACGTAGTCCGCATGCCCAGGGCAGTCGACGTGCGCGTAGTGCCGGTTCGCCGTCTCGTACTCGACGTGGCTCGTCGAGATCGTGATGCCGCGCGCACGCTCTTCCGGCGCCTTGTCGATGTTGTCATACGACGTGTAGTTCGCACCCCCCGACAAAGCCAGCACCTTCGTGATCGCTGCCGTCAAAGACGTCTTGCCGTGGTCGACGTGACCGATCGTTCCGATGTTGACGTGCGGCTTCGTCCGCTCGAATTTTGCCTTGGCCATT
>JAHJQI010000273.1 GCA_018819265.1 Alphaproteobacteria bacterium | reverse complement strand
TTCCCCACTCTTGTATTTTGGTGACCATTCATAACCTTGTGGTTGGTAGGCTAGTTTGTCGTTTATTGCATCATTTACTGATTTTGGAATCTTTCGATCTATCTTTGAGAAATTGGGATGAAGAAGAATCCGCACTTCAGTCCCCTCATCTATTACAATCTCTTTAGTAGCCTTAGAAGATTGACCGCAGACTTCTCTGATGTCTTCAGGAATCTCGAAACCGACCTCTTCTAGCCCTATAAGACCGTTAGAACTAGCATCTATCTCCCATGCAGATCCATTCCATCGTCTGTGGGTATTGTTCCAATCCAACGCCTTCAATTTCTCTACAATCTCGGCATCATAAGGAAACTCCAAAACTATCTTCTTTCCATACTGAGAGTTAACGACGCTGAATTTGGTCTCCGATTTAATCCTTTCATCAACCTCGATAACTAAGCTATCATATTCAATGTCTAGATCTTTCAGCTGTTTCTTGTACGTAAGCAGAACTTTGTGCATAGCCTTCTCTTGCTTAGGAGTCAGACTTCCGTATTCATCCACTGCTTCTCCTAGGCTGTGGGCAAATTCGGCATCTCTGCCATTAAAACCGACGTTATCGCGTTTTCTTGCCCCATCGCAACGTCCTAACATCGCCAAAAGTGCTTCAGTTACAGTCGTCATAAGTCTAGTTCGCCTAAACTATATAGACATATGTTACTATATAAAAGTTACTAGGATTTTCTTCTTGTTCTTCTGGACAGACTTCTCAGTTTCCTAAACCATCTTCTATACCACTTTGAATGTTTTTTCTTTAATCTCTCTATTTTAATACGGTCTATCTCCATCTAATCCCTTCACCTCATTTGGAGTCTTTCCGACTGCCTTTGTTCGTTCGATTTCCTTTGTCAAAATAGACTCTATTGAGATCAACCAACCTATAGCGTCTATTCTACTGTGATTGTATCTTGCTTTAATCAACCTTTCCTTGACATATACTCGAAGAGCAAGAACTGTACAATAACAAGTAACCTCTTTTCTCTTCCCAGAAAGTATCTCCTCTGCGGCCAACAAATGACGAATCCATCTTTCATAATCTTTGAACTTTTTCTCCAAGGCATAGAATTGATCTGATAACATTATTTTGAGTGAACCAACAGTATAGTTCGACAAATACTTGAAATCTGTCTCAACCTTTTTGTACAGTCTGATCCTTCGCGCGTGTTCTATCGTCCAACTCTCATTCAAAACATCATCTAAAACAATTCCCTTATTGACCACAGAATCTAACAAAAGACTGATTGCCTTTATTTCACTTATCAATGAAAGTATTTTGTCCAGAGTCTTTGTCCTTCGATCCTCTTCCTTCAGCGTCAACAGATTCCACCTTAGATTCTCTATTCTTCTTCTTAGCATCCAGCATCTCGAAGACGTTATCTAGATATTTTTCCGCAGCCCAAGGTGCGACTCCTCCGTACAGTTTCATCGGTGGCATCTTCATCTTCACGGTGGCTTCCTTCAGCTCACCCAAGCCTTAGATTCCTCCCAAAACCTTTGCTCAGCGTTTTGAAACTCTACTCCATTGATGACATCTGCTACTTGCTGAGCAGTGAGATGTCGATCAGAGTCGTAATACATAGGAGTATAAATATGATATGGTTTTTCTCCTCCTAACTCCCAACTCATTATGTGCCAGCGACTCTGTACCAAATCCCCTCTATCACTGGTATGGATTGTTCTATTACTGCAAAGCAGTAGAACGAAACCACCGTGTCCTATCCTGCTGAAGCTTGCCCTGACTATTCTAGCCTCTACAATCCCCACAGACGGAATATCAACCATCATCCTTTCTTGTAGAGCATAGAACTCCTTTCCGTTTTCCTCATAATGGCTATTTTTAGATCTCCACCATTCGTCTTCTTTCTCTTTCGCCTTTGCCAACCTATCACTTATTTGCTGTCTATTTGATGCCTCCATTGCTTCTATAGTCGATTTCTGTGCAGAAATCTCATCACGAAGTCGATCCAATTCTTGCTCATCAACCTGAACAGATTCAGCTTTTGTCGGTTCCTCGATGGTCTCCCCTTCTAACATCTTCTTCGCCTCCGAGATGATTTCTTCTGCCTTCTTAGAGGTCAGACCATTTATTGATTCGGTCAACTTTTCGCAGTCTGCCATTGCGACAGAAAGAATCGTACTATAGCCTGCCTTTATTAGACCTCTGGCTCTAGATTCGCCGATCCCCTTTATTCTAGTCAAAGAGATTTCTTCTTCATTCATAGCCATCACATTCTATCCTACTCTAATAACATAATAAAGCCTATG
>JAHJQI010000245.1 GCA_018819265.1 Alphaproteobacteria bacterium | reverse complement strand
TGGGCGTTGGCAGCAATAACACCACCAAGGTGGAGGCCGGGATCAGCGGTGCCAGCGGCACGCTGGACTACGCACTGGGGCTGGCGCGTGATGACAGCAAGGGCTTCAACGCGCGCCCCATCGCTGGACAGAACCCCGACCGTGACGGCTACCGCAGCACGGCGGGCCACGCGCGGGTAGGCCTGCAGGTGAACGCAGTGCATCGCCTCGAAGGCACCCTGATGCAGAACGACACCAACAGCGGCTACGACAGCGGCATGGGAAAGGACGACCGCAACCTGCACACCATGCACGCACTGGGCCTCAACTGGATTGCTCAGTGGAGCAGTGCCTACAAGACGCGCTTTTCCATCACCGACTCGCGCGACGAATACGAAACCCGCCCCTCGCCGTATCTGAGCGACACGCGCCTGCGCGGCTACTACTTCCAGAACGAATGGCGCCAGGGCGCGCACCTGGTCACGGCGGCCCTGGAGCGCCGTGAGGATCGGCTGGAGAACAAGCCCATCGACGCCAAACGCTCGCAAGACGCGCTGGCGCTGGGCTACGGCTACAACGCTGCAGGCCATACCGTGCAGCTCAATCTGCGCCATGATTCCGACAGCGAGTTTGGTGGCAAGAGCACTGGCAGCGTGGCCTACGGCTACGCCATCACCCCGCAGTGGCGCGCCACGGCGTCCGTGGGCACGGCCTTCCGTGCGCCCACGCTGTACCACCGCTTCAGCGAATACGGCGTGGCCACGCTGCGCCCCGAAAGCAGCCGCAATGCCGAAGTGGCACTGCGATACGCCCAGGGCAGCAGCACGTTTTCGGCCACGCTGTTTCGCAACCGTGTGAGCAACCTGATTTCGTTCTCTGGCCCCGGCACCTGCCTGTCGGACTTTGGCTGCTACGCCAACACGGCCCGCGCCGAATACAAGGGCGTGACGTTCGCGGGTTCGCACCGCGTGGGTGACGTGCAATTGCACGGCTCCATCGACCTGCAGCGCCCGCGTGACCTGGATACCGGCAAGCAGCTGGCACGCCGCGCCAAGCAGCACGCCACCTTTGGCGCCGACACCCGCCTGGCGGGCTGGACCGTGGGCGCCGAAGTGCAGGCATCAGGCCGCCGTTTCGACACCGTGGCAAACACCAACGTGCTGGGCGGCTATGCGCTGGTCAACCTGTACGCCAGCACCCGCATTGCGCGCGACTACACGCTGCTGGCCCGCATCGACAACCTGGCCGACAAGGGCTATCAGCTGGCCCGCACTTACGCCACTGCAGGGCGCGCGGTCTACGTCGGTGTGAAGTGGGCACCTCAATGAAGCCCCCCCTGAGTCGCTGCGCGCCTTCCCCCCGGAGGGGGGACGCCACCCGTGGCCTGGCGGAGCCAGTTCCACGGTGGCACTGGCTTGGGGCGCGCCAGTTTCGTCGGCCGCTGGGTGAGTACCGCACTGGGGGTGAGGTGTGACACGCTGTCCCGCGTTGCTGATTGCAGCCCCGGCTTCCGGGCAGGGCAAGACCACCGTCACTGCCGCCCTGGCGCGCCTGCATGCGCGCCAGGGCCGGCGGGTGCGGGTGTTCAAGTGCGGGCCGGATTTCCTGGACCCGCACTGGCACCAACTGGCCAGTGGTGCGCCGGTGCACCAGCTCGATTTGTGGATGAACGGTGAGGCCGACTGCGCGCAGCGGCTGCACGACGCTGCGCGCGAGTCGGACCTGATCCTCATCGAAGGCGTGATGGGTCTGTTTGACGGCAACCCCAGCGCAGCCGACCTAGCCCGGTACTTTGCGGTGCCGGTGCTGGCGGTGGTCGATGCCTCCGCCATGGCGGGCACGTTTGGCGCGCTGGCCTATGGCCTGCGCCACTACCGCCCGGGCCTGCCCTGGGCCGGTGTGCTGGCCAACCGTGTAGGCAGTGCCCGCCATGCCGACATGTTGCGTGACGGCTTGCAAGATGCCGACGACTGGATGGGCGCGCTGATGCGGGTGCAGACAGGCAATGCGCCTTTAGCCGCCAAGGCCGGTGCGGCGCTGCTGCCCGAGCGCCACCTGGGCCTGGTGGCTGCGCACGAGCTGGACGACAGCCTGCAGCGGCTGGACGCAGCGGCCGATGCCCT
>JAHJQI010000134.1 GCA_018819265.1 Alphaproteobacteria bacterium | reverse complement strand
TTTCGCCATGGCCTTCTGGATGCTACCGCTCATGGTCGATGCCTCGGTCGCCTCGCTGTCGATCGATCTAGCTAAGTCAATGGTTTTGGCAGTCATTGCTGGCGGTGGACTACGGCTGGGCTGGCCACGGGCACATGGGTTGGCACGCGCCTTTCTCAAAGCCAATGCGATCTCGATGCTCGGCATCCTCGCCTTTCTCTACACCCACGCGCCGGTACGACTTTGCAATTCCTATCTCCTGGAGGATCAGCAGCGCCTAGGCGAAGGGTTTCTGATCGCGGCTATAGTGCTGAGCGTACTTTGGAGTTTTCCGCTAATCGCCCCGCCTCTTCCCGTCCGACGCGAGGCTCGGGTAACGCCATGACCGGCACAGCGACAAAGTGAAGGCGTTGGCATGCCCGGCAAGTCTTGCGCCCCTTACTGGCTCGGACGTCGCCACATGCTGCGGACCAAAGAGCCTGTCCCGCTCTTCCTGAGTGAGACGACTGGGCACGAAAAGGAGACCCGCACGTCTGCCGGTTTCATGCGGACCATATTTCCCATCGATTGCCTGCATGGCCTTCGCGGCACGGGTGTCGCCGCCACTTCGCTCAGCCTGGGCTGCCGGCTTGATCAGGCCAAAAGCCTCGACGACGTGAAACATGGGTTCCAGGTGCGATAGACTACGCCGCGCGAGCATCAATCAATTGGCTCTCCCACTGTCACCGGCGGCAAGCAAGGTGAGGACGGCTTGGCGGTGGGGTCCGGCGGCCACTCCTCCCCCTCCCGCGGGCCGAATTTGGCGTGTGGATCGGCTTGCAGCCGACATAGATAGTCGTCGCCCCAGCGGGTGCAGCGCTCGAGCTCTTCTTCGGTCATCTCGCGCGGAGGTGAACCGGGATTGTAGTCGCCCACGCCGAACACCTCATGAGCCATGATGGTCGTCTCGGGTACCTTGCCGAACCACATGGTCGGGAAGCCCCATTCATCATCGGGGCCGGCAAAGCAGCCGCCGCGGACTTCCTTGTCGTTCATGTGTTCGAACGGCGCCTGCTGATACTGCGCTCCGAAATTGTAAGCGCCGATGTCGAACATGCGCTCGTAAAGCGCCCGACGACCTTCGATGTCTGGTGCCATCGCCTGCCCCTTCAAGCGCTTCAACTCCCTGCCGTCAGACAGCTCCCACCGCTCATCCTCCATTGCGATCGCCGGCATGTTGAGGTGCACCCACGGCTGCTCGCCGCCGAGCAGGTGACCGCTGAGATCATCAACGTGCAGGCGCTGCATCACGACGATCACGGCTCAGGTCTTCTTGTCGTTGAGCCTTTGGATGACCTCGGCGTCGAACCACTTCTTCACGGCGTTTCGGCGCGCGACGTCGTGCACTTGGGCCGGCGTGATTGGGTCATCGATCACGATGAGGTCGGCGCCGCGACCGATCAGCGTGCCGCCAACCGTCGCTGCGATCCGGCGTCCGCCGTGAGGCAGCAGGAGATCGCCGAAACGGCCGTCGGGCGTGAGGTGCGGGAAGATGGCACTGCAGCGTGGCGCCTTGATCAGCTCGCGCGTTGCGGCCTCGAAGTCGGAGGCCAGTTCCTTCGTGCCCGCAACCGAGATAACCTGCTTCGTGGGATCGCGCCCGAGCAACCAGGCCGGCAGGGCGATCGAGGTCGAGAACGACTTCAGGCTGCGCGGCGGCATGTTGATGATGAGCCTCATGATCTCCCCGCGAGCCACGCGCGCCAGATGATCGGCGAGGACGTCGATATGCGCCGTCTCAATGAGCTTCTGGCCCGGGTGTAGTTCGCGGAAGGCGAAGCGCAGGAAGGCCGGGAATTGCTGCCGGTAAAGGGCCTTGATCTCTTCAGGACTTGCCATCGTCGTTCTCCCGGTCTGCATCCGCGGTCTTGCCCGGCAGGCTGAATGCGCGCAGCAACTCAACGTCGTCGTCCTCGGTCGCCATGAAGGGTTCGATCTCGCGATGCTTGTCGAGGTGCGCGAGAACGAGCTGCAGCGGCTTTGTCTC
>JAHJQI010000014.1 GCA_018819265.1 Alphaproteobacteria bacterium | reverse complement strand
TAATGATCGGCAACAGGATCGGCGCGGTCATCAGGATGACGGCGACGGGCGGCAGGAAGAAGCCGGCGATCAGCAGGAAAACGTTGATGATCGCCATCAGCACCCAGCGGTTGACGTCGAGGCCGCTGATCCACTCCGCGATCGACTGGGTGACGAAAGTCGACGACAGCGTGAAGGCGAACAGCTCGGCGGCGCCGATGATCATCATGATCATGATGGATTCGCGGATTGAGCCGCGGAAGATCTGGACGAGCGGCCCGACCCTCCAGATGCGGTAGATCACGATCACCAGGACGATGCAGAACAGTGCGCCGGCGCCGGCGGCCTCTGACGGTGTCGCCACCCCGCCGTACAGCACCCAGAGAATTCCGACAATGATCGCAAGGAAGGGTAGGACCCGCGGCAGGGCTTCGAGTTTTTCCTTCAGCGTGAACTTCTGGGCGACGTCGCTGAGGCCGATGCCCTGCATGCGACACGAGATGATCGTCCAGGCCATGAACAATGCGGTCAGCAGGAGGCCGGGGAGAATGCCTGCGATGAATAGCCGGCCGATCGAGGTCTCCGTGGCGATGCCGTAGACGATCATCGTCACCGACGGCGGGATCAGGATGCCGAGCGTGCCGCCCGCAGCGATGGAGCCGGTGGCGATGGTATCGGGGTAGCCGCGTTTGCGCATCTCCGGGATGCCCATCTTGCCGATGGCCGCGCAGGTGGCGGGCGAGGAACCCGAAAGTGCGGAGAAGATCGCACAGGCGCCGATATTCGAGAGTACGAGGCCGCCGGGTACGCGATTGAGCCATCGATCGAGGGCTTCATAGAGGTCCTTGCCGGCCGGGCTGGAGGCGACGGCCGAGCCCATCAGGATGAACATCGGGATGGCGACGAGGCCGAACGAGTTGAGGCCGCCGAAGAATGTCTCGCCGAGAATGCCGAAGGATCGCGACCCCTCGATGATGTACAGCGTGCCGACGGAGACGGCGCCGAGAGCGAAGGCAATCGGCATGCCGGTCGAGAGCAGCAGGAACAGAACGAACAGGACTGCAAGTCCGATTTCCAGCGGTCCCATCAGAGTTCCTCACGTACGGTCGACAGTTCGGACGCGGAGAGCGATTTGCCCTGCGTCAGCTTGATGAGTTCGGCGACGTACTGGACGCACAGCATGCCGATGCCAAGAGGAAGTGGCAGCAGTGGTATCCATAGCGGCAGTGCCCAGACGGTATCCGTCGTCCAGCCGCCCTCCCAGGCTTCGTGGAAATAGATCCAACCCGAGTAGGCGAGGACGATGCAAAAGGCGAGGCTGATAATTCCGCCGATCATTTCCAGAATAAAGCGGCCGGGGCCACCGAGCATGGTCGGCACAAGATCGACGCCGACATGGCCACGATGCAGGAGCACGTAAGGTGAGCCGATGAAGGTCGAGGCCATGATCGAATAGATCACGAACTCGGTTTGCCAGACGGTGGAAGAATTGAGCGCGTAGCGGATGAAGATCATCTGACAGACGACCAGCACCGCGGCGGCGAGCAGCAGCATCGCAATGGCCCCGAAGGCCTGAGAGATCTTGTCGACTGTGCGCAGAAACAAGTTCAACGGCACCTCCCGGCATTGGGGTTGGCTCTACGATACTTGTGCGGTGGGCTGGGCAACACGTTGTGCCCGGTCCTTTGAGGGTCGCGGATTTCGCCGAAGAACCGGCTCGGAAAACCGCTCCGGGGAGGATCGAGCCCTATGCCGCCGAACGAAGCGAAAATGTGGGCCGTCAGATCCGACGGCCCACGCAGCAAATAGGCTACTTGACGGCGAGTGCCTTGTCGATCAGCTCCTGGCCGCCGGGAACTTTCTCGGCGAAGAGTTTGTAAGAGCTGCCCTTCGCCGTGGCGAGCCAGGCGTCATAATCTTCCGGGCTCATTTCGGCGATTTCGACCCCTGCCTTCTTGTAGACGTCGACGAGTTTGTCGTCGAGCTTCTTGGCTTCGCCGTTGAAGTACTCTTCGGCTTTCTTGCCGGCGTCCGTCAGCGCCTTCTGCTGCGCTTCGTTGAGCTTGTCCCACGTCGATTTTGAAACGAGGATCGGCTCGTACATGAACCACAGGGCGTTGGCGCCGGGCTGGGTCAGGCACTTGACCTGTTCGTAGAGGCGGTAGGAGACGAAGGACCCGGACGAGGTGTTGGCGGCGTCGAGAACGCCGGTCTGCATGCCGGTGTAGATTTCCGAAGACGGCATCGAAGAGATGGAGGCGCCGGCGGCCACCAGCATCTGTTCGAATGCGGGACCGGCTGCGCGTGTCACCTGGCCCTTGACGGACTCGGGACTGGTGATGCAGTTCTTCTTCGAGGCGAATGCGCCAGCAAGCCAGGCATCCGAGATGACGACGACGCCGGCATCATTGATGATCTTCTTGATGTCGTCCATGAAGGGCGAATCGTTAAGGCGCTGGGCGCGTTCGTGGTTGCGCACGAGGCCGGGCATCAGGGTTGCCGAAAACTGCGGATGGCGGCCGGATGCGTAGTCGAGCGGGAACGCCGAGATGTCAAGCTGGCCCTTGGTCAGCGCGCCCCACTGCTCCTTGGGCTTGAACAGCGATGCGCCGGGATAAACCTGGACCTTGATGCCGACGTTTGCGGCTTCGACATCCTTGGCGATCATCTGCACCATTTCGTCGCGCGGGTCGCCCTTGCCACCCGGCCACTGGTGTGATGCCTTGAGCGTGATGTCGGCGGCCTGAGCGGCGAAGGCGGTTGCGAAAAGCGCCGCGCTGGCGACGCCGAGAGCTGTCAGAGACTTCTTCATGAGGCTCCTCCCAGAGACCAAATTAACAGTATGCACTTTCTTGCAGCGCATGCCCGTACGCTTAAAGATCCCATGTATACATAACAAGCAGAAAATTGCGTATTCGCGAGAAAAATCGGCCTCTGGAATGCGTCGTCTTCTAAAAAGTATGTTGAATCAATGGCTTGAAATTTGGTTGATACGTGCAAAATATTGCACTATGCATACCCGCATGAAATCGCCACCGCCATCCGCGCAGAGAAATGGTCCCCAGCAGAGTGCTGCGGAGGGGATCCGCCAGGCGTTGGAAGATGAAATCGCCGGCGGTCGCTTTGCGCCGGGCGCGCGATTGGAGGAGGTTGAGCTGGCCGGGCGTTTCGGGGTCTCGCGCACGCCGGTGCGGGAGGCGCTGCGGATGCTCTCGGCGTCCGGGCTCATTGAACTCAAGCAGCGCAAGGGGGCTGTCGTCGCGGCGCTCAGCACCGACAGGCTGATCGAATTGTTCGAGGCGATGTCTGAAATGGAAGGCGTCTGCGGACGGCTGGCCGCACGGCGCATATCGGATGTCGAACTCGCCGCCCTGCACGATCAGCACCAGGTTTGCGGGATTGCGGCGCGCGCTGCTGCCGATTCAAACGATGCGGATTCCTACTATGAGGCGAATGCGGTCTTCCACGCGCTGATCTGCAAGGCCAGTCACAACGGATATCTGGCAACCGAAGTCAGCCAGTTGCGCAGGCGCCTGCAGCCCTACCGGCGCTTGCAGCTTCGCATGAAAGGGCGCATCGCGGAGTCGTATGGCGAACACCAGGCCATCGTCGCGGCGATCGCGGCTTCTGATGCAGACCGCGCCGCGGAGCTGCTGCGCGAACACGTGTCCGTGCAGGGCCACCGTTTCGCGGACTGGTTGGCGAGCGTTAACGCAGTTTACGGCGCGGCGGCCGCGTGAGCGGTATTCTTCGGTAATGTCGACCGCGAAGGCGCGGATGCCACCATCCCTGACAATTCAGACCGGCAGCATTCCTGACACTACTCCCAACTCCCGACTCCCTACTGCTTGCCCACGGGCTCACAGCTTCTTCGAGATCGAGAACGCCCCGCGCAATTCGCCTTGCTTGAAACCGGTCGCTTCGTCCTTCGGGTAGAGCTTGTCGATCTCCGCCTTGACGTTCTCCTTGACGCTGTCGCCATGGCAGTTCAGGCACAGCTTTCCGGTCGGAATGGCGCGCATGAAGCGGAACACCTTGGCGCCGTCCGCTTCGACGATCTCGGCGTGCTGCATCTTCTTCAAATCCTTGCCCGCAGCCGCGTCCGCGACGAATTGTTCGAGAACCTTGCGTTCGTAGGCGTCGGGCGCGTTATCGGGATTGCGCGTTTTCAGCGCCGTGCGCCGCACGCTCATGCCCGATTCGGATTGAGCGGTCGCGATCGACGGGGCAACCGTCTTGCAGACCTCGAGCGCCTTGACGAACCCGCCCGCCTTGATCGCCGCCTGCAGTTCCTTTTGCAGGCTGCGCTTCATCTCCACGACTTGACCGTTGGCCGCCTTGCGCAGTTCGCCGATTTTGGGCTTGCCGTCCTGGGCAATGGCAGGCGCCGTCGCAAGGCACACGAGAACGGCCATCGCGCCAGCCGATATCCTGATGTTCGTCATATGAAAAATGTCTCCTGATTGAATTTCGCCAACCGTATGGCTAAGCCCATACGTTCTAATAACAAAAACGGCAGAAGGGAGACGCCCGGCTTGCGGGCCTTCAGCCTGCCCGAAAAGTCGCTGAGAGCGGCGGTCATACGCCGCATTTGCACACGAGCGGCGTTTTCATGCATACTTTCGCAGTATCGGCCCGCCAACAGTCTGGCGACGGACGCGGTGTGCAAGACGGGTGCAACCCTTTCCGCTTGCAGATTTTTGAGTGAAGTTGAAACTGTTCATTCGATTCTAGTGTTCCGGTTCTGACATTTGGTTCCCTTGCGGCACTGTGCAGAGCAAATGTCAGAACCATAAGCAACACTAGCAGGTCTATGATACCCGCCCGGACTTCTTCACGGGCCAACCGGACACAGGGAACCGCCAGAAAATGTCCGAAAACCACGCCTCCCAGCCAGCCACGATACTGGAAGAGGAGATCGCTTCCGGCCTGCTTTCTCCAGGAACCCGGCTCGAGGAAGTCGCGCTCGCCGGCCGGTTCGGCGTTTCCCGCACGCCGATTCGCGAAGCGCTTCGGCTGTTGTCGGCATCCGGCCTCGTCGAATTGCGCCCGCGCCGCGGCGCCGTGGTGGCTTCCCTCAGCCTCGACCGCTTGCTCGAGATGTTCGAGGTCATGGCGGAGATGGAAGCGACCTGCGCGCGTTTCGCCGCCCGCCGCATGACCGACGCCGAACGTGCACTTCTCAAGCGCCAGCACATTATCTGCGGCCGCGCCGGTGCTTCAGGAGACAGCGACACCTATTACGAAGAGAACGCGCGCTACCACGCCCTCATCTCGCAGGGGGCCCACAACGGCTTTCTTAGCGACGACATTCAGCGCCTCCGCCGCAGATTGCAGCCCTACCGGCGCTTGCAGCTGCGCGTCGGCGGCCGCATCGAAGCCTCCTTTGCCGAACACACCGGCATCACGGACGCCATCGTCGCCGGCGACGCCGATACCGCCGCCGAGGCCATGCGCCAGCACGTCTCCATCCAGGGCGACCGCTTCGGCGACTGGCTTGCGACGATCAACATCCAGGAACCCGTCTCCATGGAGGCGTAGAGCAACATCCGATCTGACGGAATCGCCGAAGGCGATTCGTGGATCGGATGTAGTTCAGCCTCCGCCCCCCGGCTATTCCGCCGCCGGCAGATCGCCGATCGGACCAATTGCCTTGGCATCGCGGTCGAACAACGCCGGGCTCTGCATATAGAGGACGAGCAACCGCGCCAGGCTGTGCAGGGAATCGATGTGGGCGCGTTCATAGCCGTGCGAGGCATCGAGGCCGAAGCAAACAAGTGCCGTTCGGATGTCGTTGCCGGCTTCCAGCGCCGCCGCCGCATCGCTGCGGTAGTGGTTGAACACATCGCGGCTGTGATCGATGCTGAAACGCTGGCAGAGGCCGATAAGGCTGCGAGTCAGATGCCAGTCGAACGGCCCTGTTGAATCCTGCATGGCGATCGTCACACCGTAGTCGCAGGTATGCTGCACCGAAGCGATGGTGCCGTTGTCGACGGAAAGCAGTTCGGCAACGTCTCCGGTCAGGATGTGCGACGCGCCAATGCCGACCTCTTCGGAGATCGTGAACAACAAATGGCAGTCCATCGGCAATTCCGTACCGCTCTTCACAACCGCTTTTGCAGCCGCGAGCACCGCGGCGACGCCGGCCTTGTCATCGAGATGGCGCGAGCAGATGAAACCGCTCGGCGCGAAAAACGGCTGCGGATCGATGGCGATGAGGTCGCCGACATTGATGCCAAGATCGATGACGTCCTGCTCATTGCTCACGCGCGCATCGAGGCGAAGCTCGAGATTCTCCCAGGAAACCGGCTGTTTGTCGATCGCATCGCCGTAGGTGTGTCCCGAAGCCATCAGCGGTAGAATCGTTCCAGTCGTTCGACGGTCGCCATCGGAGTACACCGTGCAGCGCGCGCCTTCCGCGAAGCGTGCCGACCAGCTCCCGACCGGGGAAACCTTCGGCCAGCCGTTAGCGGCGTGAAAGCCCTTGATGATCGCGCCAAGCGTATCGACGTGACTGACGATCGCCCTGTCGGGAGTCGTGCGCCGGCCCTTCAGGTCGGCGCGAATAGCACCGCGCCGTGTCAGTTCGAAAGGGATACCGATCGCTTCAAGCTCATGGCAGACATATCCGACGGCGTGATCGGTCATCCCGGTTGGGCTGGCGATATCGAGAAGCTCTTTGAGGACGCGCCTCAGGTAAGCGATATCGATATCGAGATCTTTCATGCTTGAATTGTCTCCATCATGATGCGCCCTGACGGGTGCTGGGGAACAGAAAATCGACGAACCGTTCGGCCGTCGGCGCCGGCTCATGGTTGGCAAGGCCCGGCCGCTCGTTGGCCTCGATGAACCAATACGCCGGCTGATCGATTGCGGGAACGACGAGATCCAGACCCACGACCGGCATTCCGAGCGCATCGGCCGCGCGCCGCGAAGCATCCGCCAGGGAAACGTGCAGGTCCGCGGTGACATCGTGAATCGTTCCCCCGGTGTGGAGGTTAGCAGTTTTCCGCACTTCGATAAACTCACCGTCCTCGAGTATGGTGTCATAGCCATGCCCGGCATGCCGCAGGCAGCGTTCTGTTTCATCGTCGATCGGAATTCTGCTTTCGCCGCGTGTTGCCGCTTCCCGTCTGCGGCTCTGTTTTTCCAGCAGCTCGCGCAGCGTGTGCTTGCCGTCACCGACGACGGAAGCCGGTTTGCGGATGGCAGCCGCCACGACCTCGCCATTGATGACGATGATGCGCACGTCGTCGCCGGATACGAATTGTTCGATCAAGATGCCGTCGCCGATCTTGCGCGCTTCCGCCAGGGCCGCCTTCACACCCTTGGCACTCTGCAGATCGACGAAGACACCGTGGCCCTGCTCGCCCCTGGCAGGCTTGACGACGACCCGGTGATAGCGTTCGAGAAAGGCGAGCGCCTCCGCCTCGTCGCTAATGCGCTCCTGCGCCGGCACATTCAAGCCGGCCTTCTTGAGCAACCGGTGGGTCAGCGCCTTGTCATCGCAGCGGCTCATTGCAACCGCACTGGTGAGTTCGCTGAGCGACTCCCGGCAGGCAACAGTCCTGGCTCCGAACGTCAATCTGAACAGTCCGGCTTCCGCGTCTTCGATATCCGCCGTGATCCCGCGCCGCCGCGCCTCATCGACGATGATCTGGGCGTAGATGTTGAGCTTGTCATCGCTATCGGGGCCGACGAACAGCCGCTCGTTCACGACATTCTTCTTCTTCACGCAGTACGCCGGAATCTGCTCGAACCCGAGGTTCCGGTAGAGCGCCATGGCATCTTCGTTATCGTGCATGACCGACAGATCCATGAACGACCTGCCGAGCGTCTCAAAATGGTGGGCGAGGGCGAGCGAGAGTTTCCGGCCGATTCCTGGACGGCTTGCTTTCGTATCGACGGCGAGTGCCCACAGACTTGAGCCGTTATCTGGATCCTGGAATGCCGCGACATGGTCGATTCCCATGACGACGCCGGCGACGCCTCCGGTGGCCACCTCTTCTGCAACGAGAATGCTCAGCTCATCTCTCTTCACCGCCGAAGCTGTGAAGCCGGGCTCGATGACGATCATCCCGCGCGCCGCGTAGACGGCATTGATTGCCGGTTCGTCTTCGCCGTTCGCTTCCCGGATCTTCAGCCCGTCATCTTCCAGGGCAGGCAGTGGAGTGTCAAAACTGCGCCGGAAGGTATGCGAAGGATCGAGAAACAGCGCCAGCGGAGCTGCGGCCAGGACGATGTGCGGCTCGCGAACATAGATTGCAATATCGCGCCGTCCCTCGGTTTCCTGTTGCAGAACCTTTGCAAGGCGTGCCGGATCGCGAAAGGTCTGCCCGAAGATCAATCGGCCCCAGCCGCAGTCGACGATAATGTCTTCGCACCCGTGATCCTTGAACCACTCGGACGGCGCCCCCCAACTTTTGAGCGAGGCCATCTCTTCGAACTTGGAGGATGACGTCTTGGGTCGTTCAGCCATTTGAACCTCTCGGGCTTGCGCAAACCGGTGCCGATTGCGAGCGCTCGCGATGCGAATTCAAAGACAGTTTTCCTGAAGCCACAATTCCAGGAGCGCAATCTGCCAGAGTTTCGAACCTCGCAGCTTCGTGATGTGGTCGCGCGGGTCGGCCAGCAGCGTGTTGATATAGGAATTCTTGAACACGCCGCGTTCTCGGGCAGCCTTTGCGTTCAACGCATCGTTGACCATCTCGAACACCGGCCCCTCGATGTATTTGAGTGCGGGCACTGGAAAATAACCCTTCGGCCGGTCGATGACTTCCGCCGGGATCACCTTGCGCGCGACATCCTTGAGTACACCTTTGCCTTCATGCTTGAGCTTGTGCTCATGCGGAATCCTGGCCGCGAGTTCCACCAGTTCATGGTCGAGGAAAGGCACGCGCGCTTCGAGCCCCCAGGCCATCGTCATGTTGTCGACGCGCTTGACGGGGTCGTCGGCCAGCATGATCTGCGTGTCGATCCTCAGCGCCCGGTCGACAGCGGAATTGGCGCCAGGGCGCGCGAAATGCGCCTTGACGAATGCCATGCTGTAGTCGGCACCGACGAAATCCGGGTGAACCGCCTTGGCGAAGTCGGCGTGATCGCGGTCGAAGAATGCCTCCGCGTAGTCCTCGACGTCGGCGTTGCCCGACGCAAGCGGGGGATACCAATGGTAGCCGGCGAAGATTTCATCGGCTCCCTGCCCGCTCTGCACGACGCGAACGTGTTTTCTGACTTCGCGGGACAACAGGAAGAAGCCGACGTTGTCGTGGCTCACCATGGGTTCGGACATGGCGGCAATCGTCGCTGGCAGCGCCGCGATCATGTCGGCGGTGGGGACCTGGATCTTGAAGTGCTCGGTGCCGAAGTGTCGCGAGATCAGATCCGAATAGAAAAACTCGTTGCCTTCTTCGCCGCCGACGGATTCGAATCCTACCGAGAACGTTTTCAAGCCGGTCTGGCCTGCTTCCGCGAGTAGCCCGACGATCAGGCTCGAATCGACGCCGCCCGACAACAGCACGCCGACCGGCACGTCAGCCACCATCCGTCGCTTCACCGCAAGCATCAAGGCATCGTGCACGCGCGCTTCCCACTCTTGCGCCGAAGTCGCGATGTCTTCGGCTGTCCGCTCGAACGAAGGCGACCAGTAGAGCCGATCGCTCCGCGTCCCGTCGGGATCGAAAACCGCAACCGTGGCTGGCGGCAGTTTGCGCACCCCTTTGATCATCGTGTACGGCGGCGGCACGACGGCGTGAAACGTCATGTAGTGGTGGAGGGCGACGGGATCGATCGAGCGGTCGATGCCGGGGGTCGCCAGCAACGCCGGCAGGGAGGAGGCAAATCGCAATACCCTCTGACCGTCCGTTTCGGCCAGATAGAGCGGCTTGATGCCAAGCCGGTCGCGGGCCATCACCACTCGGCCCGTATCGCGCTCGTGGATCACGAACGCGAACATCCCGTTGAATCTCTCGACACACTCAGTTCCCCACGCCGCATAGGCCTTGAGGATGACCTCGGTGTCGCTGTCGGAAAAGAAGCGGTATCCTTTGCCCGAAAGTTCCTCGCGCAGTTCCCTGTAATTATAGATGCAGCCGTTGAAAGCGAGCGATAGACCGAGTTCCGGATCGACCATCGGCTGCGCGCCACGCGCCGAAAGGTCGATAATGCGCAACCGGCGATGACCAAGTCCGACGCGGTCGCGCACGACTACGCCGCCGGCATCGGGTCCGCGCGACCGCATCACTTCGCACATCGCCGCAATCGAATCAGGCGACGCCGAACCGCTATCGAAACGAACTTCTCCGCAAATTCCACACATGGATGAGGGGGGGTCTCCTGTTCAAGAGTTAAGCTGCAACATCGAGGAATGTTCCCGTCGGGTGCAGGCGAGCCGCGCAATGACAAGCTGGCTCGGTATTTTCGTCGCGCTTCGATCGGCGCCAGAGGCGTCGCGATGCGATGTGTCCAGCATAGGCACCAGGGGCGTCACATGAAACCCCTGACTGCTCGCAATCGGAGCAACCTCTAAAGATGCACAACACAAGGGCAGTTGAATCTCAGGTGGTCCATCAGGCGAGCCGCACCGGCATCGCCGTGAACCCGCGCAGCCCGAGGTTCGTGTTCCACGACAGTTCCGCTTCCGGCACGGCAAGCGACACATCCGGATAGCGCGCGAACAGCCGCTCCAGCGCGATCTGGCCTTCTAGCCGCGCCAGCTGATGACCAAGGCAGAAGTGTACCCCGGTGCCGAATGCCAAATGCGGATTGGGCTCCCTGTCGATATCGAACTTGTCAGGTTCCGCGAAAACTCCAGGATCGGAGTTGGCGGCCGCAAGGCTCGCAAACATCATCTGCCCGCGCTTGAGATCAACGCCCCGGAAATTGCCCGGTTCGGCGGCATACCGTGGCTTCGACATCTCGACGACGCTGGTATGGCGCAGCAGTTCCTCGACGGTCCGCGGCCATAACGAGGCATCGCGCTTCACGCGCTCCAAGGTCTCCCGGTGCTGCAGCAGCGTCAGCGTACCGACGCTGATGAGGTGCGTCGTCGTCTCGTGACCCGCGAAGAAAAGCAGAAATACCATCGCCAGTAGTTCGTCGTCGTTGAGCTGGTCGCCACCGGCCTCCGCCGCGATAAGTTCACGCAGCAGGCCTGGCCGGGGTGCGCCGCGCGCGGCTACGATCTGCCGCCTCAGATAGCCTCCCATGCGGCTCAGCCGCGGCACCGTCATCGCTAGCGAAGTCAGCGATGTACCCTTCACGAAACCTTGCGCCCAAGTGTGCAGCTGGTCATGATCCTCGGGTGGCAGGCCGAGCAGTTCGGCGATCACCATCAACGGCAGGCGCCGCGAAAAGTGTTCGACCAGATCGAATTGTGAGGAAGCCTGCATGCGATCGAGGAGACGATCGGCAATGACGCCGATCCGCTGGCGCAAACCCTCCACTCCGCGCCGCGAGAAGGCCTGATCGACCAGCCCGCGCAGACGCCGGTGCTCGGGATCGTCCTGCGTGATCATGCTGTTGGAAACCGCACGCATCGTCCGCGGCATCCACTTTTGCAGCCCGCTCAACCAGGAAACGCCGGCGTTGGCCGGGTTCTGCACGAAGCGCTGCTTGTCCTTGAGAAACTCCGTGACACCGGCGTGCGAAACGACCAGCAACACGTCCCCGAAAATCGGCATCTTTGCCGGCACGACCTCGCCGCGCGCGTGCAGGCGCTCCAGAACCGGCCATGGATCGCGCTTGTAATTGGCACTCAGCAGTTCGAGCCTGACGTCGATGGGCTTCAGCACGCTGTCCGTCTCTAATCTAGTACCCGCGTTCAGAAGTTCGTTGAGTCATTCGCGGCAACCACCTTGACGAACTTCTGAAAGCAGAGGGTACTAGTAGAATATTGAATCTAGTACCGCTTTTCGATCAGAAGTCCCTGAAAGCGGTTGACTGATACGACACAGGGACTTCTGATCGGCGGTACTAGAATACCGAGAAGCCTTTCTCTTCAGGTAAACCAGGGCGCAACAATTTTAGCTAAATACCGGCGGATGCCTCGAGGGCGGGCTTGCTAGGGGCGCAACCGGGAAGGCATATAGTTCGAGGTGCCGTCTTTTACTCCAGTCCGCGCGTACACACCTTGATGACCTTCGATCCCCAAGCCTGCCAGACGACGGTTTTTGAAGCCCTGCTCGAAGCCCGTTCGCGCCATGGCGGCAGCAAGCTTGCGGTCGAGGACGCCGACCGGCAACGCCTGACCTACGACCGGCTCATCCTCGGCAGCCTCGTGCTCGGCAGCAAGCTGACTGCGGGGACTGGGCGGGGCGAAACGGTCGGCGTATTGCTGCCGAACGTCGCCGGTATGGCTGTGACCTACTTTGCCCTCAATGCCTTCGGCAGGGTGCCAGCGATCCTCAATTTCACGGCCGGTCAACGCAATGTCGTCTCGGCGGCCAGGACCGCGCTCCTGCATACGGTCGTCACGGCCCGGCGCTTTGTCGAGGCCGCCAAGCTCGAGCCGATCATCGCTGCCCTGGAGAAAACCGAGATCGCACCGGGAAAGCGGATGCGGATCGTCTACCTTGAAGACATTCGATCGGGCATCGGCGCGCTCGACAAGGCGCTGGGATTGTTGCGCTCGAAGTATGCAAAGCGGTTCCATCGCAGCCAGGGCGGGCGTGCGGACAGCCCCGGCGTCGTTCTCTTCACCTCGGGAACCGA
The DNA here is from genome assembly GCA_018819265.1 of Alphaproteobacteria bacterium. GTDB lineage: Bacteria > Pseudomonadota > Alphaproteobacteria > Rhizobiales > Hyphomicrobiaceae > Filomicrobium. The sequence goes on along the minus strand of JAHJQI010000014.1, from coordinate 993 downwards.
GGGGCATCCGAAGGGCGTGGTCCTGACCAACGCCAATCTCGTTGCCAACGCGCGGCAGATGTTCGCCCATGCCGACGGCGCCTTCACCGCCGCCGACATCGTCATCAACCCGCTGCCGATGTTCCACTCGTTCGGCTTGACGGCGGGAACCATCATGCCGCTCGTCAGCGGCATGCAGGTGGTGCTTTATCCAACGCCGCTGCACTACCGCCAAATCCCGAAGCTCGTCAGGGACAAGAAGGCGACCGTGCTTTTTGCCACGGATACGTTTCTGCTCGGCTACGCGCGTGCCGCCGACCCGGGCGATCTGGCGTCGTTGCGCTTCGTCGTCGCCGGGGCCGAACGGGTCAAGGACCAGACGCGCAAGCTGTGGCAGCAGATCGGCACCGAAGTCCTCGAGGGCTACGGTGCGACGGAGTGCGCGCCGGTGATCGCCTGCAACCTTCCAGGCAGCAACCGTCCCGGAACGGTCGGCCGGGTGTTGCCGGGAATGGAGGTGGCGCTCGACCCTGTCGAGGGCATCGCGACCGGAGGCCGGCTGAAGGTGCGGGGTCCGAACGTGATGGCTGGATACGTTTTCGCCGAGCACCCCGGCGTGGTCCGGGCGCCGCCGGACGGCTGGCATGACACCGGAGACATCGTCGATATCGACGATGACGGGTTCATCGCCATCAAGGGCCGGGCGAAGCGATTCGCGAAGATCGGCGGGGAAATGGTGTCGCTGGCTGCCGTCGAAGCCCTGGCTGCCAATACCTGGCCGGATGGACAGCATGTGGTCGTCAACCTGCCCGACGAACGCAAGGGCGAGCAGCTGATCCTCGTGACCGACGTCGCCAGTGCGGACAAGGACGTCCTGCTTGAGCATGCGCGCATCCACGGTTTTCCCGAGCTTTGGGTGCCAAGGCATATCCTGGTCGTGGCAACGATACCGGTGCTGGGCTCGGGCAAGATCGACCTTCCGGCGGCGGCGGCCCTCGTGCGGCAGGCGCGGCC
>JAHJQI010000133.1 GCA_018819265.1 Alphaproteobacteria bacterium | reverse complement strand
GTGTCGACACCAAAGACCGGGTCGGCGGAGATGTAGGTATAGGTGGCCGACGCGGTGAGCGGGCCGATGTCGGCTCTCACGAAGAGGTCTTCGCGGCGCAAAGCCAGCGAATCCTCGTCGAAACGGGTTTGCGAAATGACGCGGAAGGCATCGATCGGAGCGACGTAGGCGCCGAGGATGTAATCGGATCGGGTGGTTTCCAGCCCGCTGGCCGGGTTCAGAAGATACTGCGGGTTCTGCCTGGCGAGATTGTTCCTCGGGTTGATAACCGCAATCCGCCCGGGGTCGGCGAACGGGTTCTCACCCGACAGCTGGAAGCTTTGACCGGCAAGCAGCCGCGCATAGCCACCCGTGTTGGCCTGGAACGTGTATTGAAGGCCGACGTTTGCGCGGGACCCGGTTTCGGTTCGGTCATACCCGGAGAACTTGTCGATTTCGAACAGGTTGGTGTCGTCGAAAACAAGGCTTTGGGCGTCTTCGTTGGGCAGGCCGCGCTTGTTGTTGCTCTGCGTGCGGCCAATCACTTGACCGATCGGCTCAACCGTATGGGCGCCGACTGACGATGGCGCCACCCAGGGATAGGCAACCGTCAGGCCGCCGGAAGCGACGCCGTTGGCAACGGTGTCGTCTTCGAGGGACGGATTGAGCAGTTCAAGCTGGGGATCGGGGGCCAAGGGGTCGCGGTAGTTGTTGAACTGGATGACGTCGCCGCGCAGGTTGGCGAACGGTGTGTAGGTGATTCCGATTCTGTCGATTAGCGTCCGCCGCCAGGTCAGTTCGGACGCAATCCGTGCCGAACTCTGCTGGGTCTCGCTGAAACTGCCGCCGGTAAGGATGACCTCGTCGCGGCTCAGGCTATAGGCATTCGTATCCCAGCGGAGTTCGCCGCCGAGCACCGGATCGCTTAAAATATAATTGTAGTCGATGACCGGGTGTACGAGGCTCTCGGACCGCTGCGTGTCATCAAGCAGCAGCCCGCCGAATTGATAGAGGGTGGCGCCGAAGTAGTTGCGATCGGATATGCCTTCGACAAAGGCCTTGTTGACGCGATCCGTGATGAGACGGCCCTCGAGGCCGTAGAACCGGCGGAACGTATCGTCGCTCTCGATCGTCGCGTCCCAGCCGAAGCTCCACCAGCTTGACAGTGAGAACAAGCCCTGCGTCCTGATGCTTCCACGCCAGCCTTCGAGATCTTCGCGATCTTCGGCTGACACTTTGTCGGGCAGCGAGCCGCTGCGCTGGTCGATGCCGGCCATCTGGATCTTGTATTCGCCGTTGGCCAGCTTGTGACGCCACTCGCCCTGGTAGAGCACGCCCTGCTTCGTCGTGTAGCGCGGCGCGAAGGTGAAATCGTAGTTCGGCGCCAGTGCGAAGTAGTAAGGCACCGTCGTTGAGAATCCGAGATCCGTAGAAGTGCCGAACGCCGGGGCAAGGAAGCCCGAGCGGCGCTTCACCGACGGATCGGGGTGCTGGAAATAGGGCAGATAGACGACCGGTTGGCCGAACACCTCGAACTGCGCGTCCTGGTAGGTGATCGTCGCCTCTTGCTGGTCGTGGACGATGCGGCGCGCCGAGATGCACCACAGCGGCGGCATGCCGCCTTCGGACTTGCACGGCGTGAACTTGGCATCCGAGAACTCGGTGACATTGCCTTCGCGACGGGTCGCCTGGGCGGCGGCGATGCGCGTGTCGTCCTTGGCGACGACGCTGAGCGACTGGACGAAGCCGTCGCGGAAGTCGTCGGTCAGGGTGTAGCGGTCGGCGCGGATGACGTTGCCGTTGGGCTCGCGCAGGATGACGTTGCCGGCGGCCGTCAGCGTATTGGCCGACTGGTCATAGACGACTTCGTCGGCGGTCAGCGCGTAGTTGTTGAAGTAGATCTCGACGTTTCCGCGGGCGATGACGCTGTTGCCGGAGTTGTCGTAAACGAGCTGGTCGCCCTGCAGGTAGAGGGGTTGCGAACGGTCGACTTTGGTGGAGGGAAGAAGGTCGTTGCCGGGCTTTTTGAACGTCGTCTTGCCGCCGCCGCCACCGCCGCCCCCACCGCTGGGCCCACTGGATTTTGCGATGCTGGGATCTTGAGCGTAGACGGGCGCGAACGCAGCCGGCGCAAGCGACGCCGCCACGGTCAAGGCAAGGGCGCTGATAAACCCGATCCACGGCCGAGATCCATTCGGCACCGGCTCATCGCAAGCGTGGATAGGCTTTTCGGCGCGCCCCCAGCCGCAGCGGTCCTGCGGTTTTCGCGCCAAACGCGTCACTCAACCGTCCTCCTGGTGCAACAACACCGTTAGTGAAATCAGGATCACAAGCAGAATAGGCAGCCAGACCGCTGCCCACGGCGGAACAAGTCCGGCCACCCCGATCTGCCGAGACACCTCGGCCAGCAAGAAGAACCCCAGTCCCCCAAGCATTCCTGTGATGACCATAGTCTGAATGCCTCCGGATCGGAATGACCGCAACGACACAGTGGCGGCCAAAAGAACCATGGCGATGCAGAGCAGCGGCCGCGACAGCAGGAGTTCATACTGGATCTGCAGTCGCGAGGAAGAAATATTAGCCTTTTCAGCGACTTCGATGAGCCCCGGCAGGTCCCAGAACGACACCGAAATAACTGTGCCCAGCGCATCCTGGACGCGCTCCGGCGTCAGATAGGTCGAAAGCAGGTAGGTCTTGTGCTTGGTGGGCTCGATTCCGGGCGCTACAACCCATGCGTCGGTCATTTCCCAATAGCCGTTTTTCAGCTCGGCGGTCTGGGAATCGACACGTGCGACGAACTTTCCATCTGGGTCGTAGACGAGGGCTGAGACGACGGTGAGTTTGAGCCCGCGGCCTGTGGCATGGGCCGCCGTCAACACAGATTGGCCGTCGATACCGTTCTGCCGCAGCCAGGATTCGCCCGATTTGGCGCGCAGAAGGTTACCTTCCTGGCCGAAGGTGTCTGCAAAAAGCTGTTCGGCTTGTTCGCGCGCCGCCGCCGCGATGGGATTGTAGACGGTGGTGGCGAGCGTACCGAGCACGACAGCGATGACGAGGCCGGGGCGAAGAAACTGCCAGGCCGACATGCCGCCGGCGCGCATGACAGCTAACTCGCTCTTCCGGCTCAAAAAAAGCAAGGTGGCGATGGCCCCGACCTGGACCGCGAAGGCGAGCAGGAATTCGGTATAGGCGGGCAGCCGCAGAAGCGTCATCCAGAACAGCAGGCCGGCGGGAACAGCGCCGGTATCGTCGTACTTGCTGGCTTGGCGCAGCAACTCGACAAAGTCGATCATGAAGATCAAAACAGAACAGAGAGCGAACGCACCGAGGATCGCCGTCAGGAATTTCTGACCCAGGTACCAGTTGAGGGTTGCTCCTTTCATCTGACCGTTCGCACCCCGCTGCCGATGCCGAGATCCGTCACGTCGCCTATTGGGGCGTCAGGCGCCTTTTGCCGGATCAGGCGGCGCATGATGGGGGATAGCAGATCCTCGATACGGTCGCTGAGGAGCGGGCCGCTGCGCGGTCTCGCATTGCGCACGATGAGCACGAATGAAACGGCTCCGGCGACGACCGGGATGACGTAGAGCAGCGGCACGAACGCCGCGTTGGTGACGACGAGATTGTTGGCGGCAAGCCCTCCCATGCGGCAGCCGACGGCCACGACGAAGCCGATCACCATGCGTTCGGTGCGCGCCTGGCGGGTCGATTGCGCCTGCCCGGCGGCCGCCAGCGCGATCAGAATGAAGGCAATCGGATAAAGCGGGTTGGCGAAGCGCTCGTGGATTTCCGCCCGGAACATTCCGGGGTTATCTCGGTAGAGAGGGTCGTCGCGATCAGGGTTGACGAGTTCGTCGAAATAGCGTTCGCGCGGTTTCAGATCGAAGCGCTCGTCCTTGCGCTGGTCGAGGCGGTCGAGATCGATGATGTACTTGTCGAAAACGATGATCTGGGCTGGCTCTTTTGGATCGGTCCGCCGCAGGATGTGGCCGCGGCTCATGATCAGAAAGGCGGTCGGCGGCTGCTTCACGATCTGCCCGTGTTCAGCCAAATAGGTCTGCGGTTCCTTTGGGTTTCGGATGTCATTGACGATGAGCCCGATGAGATCGCCGTTGAATTCCCGCTTCTTGATGTGAAACGTCAGCCCTTTTTCGGGCGATGAGAACTGGCCGGGTTGCATGACCTGGGTCAACAGGTCGGTGCGCATCTGCACGATGTATTCGCGCAGCAGCCGCAGGCTCCAAGGCATGCCGGCGTGGTTGACGAAACTGACGGCGATGGTGACGAGGATCGCGACAGCGATCAGCGGTCGGGCGACGTTCCAGACGGTTGCACCGGCAGCCGTCATGACGATCAACTCACTGTCGCCGTTGAGCCGGTTCAGGATGTGCAGCGCCGAAATCAGCAGCGCGAACGGGGCGATGATCGCAAGCAGGTTCGGCAGCGCCAGCGTCGTCATCTTGAGCAGCATCCAGGCGTCCTGACCCTGCGATGTGACGACGTTGAGCTGCTTCAATGCGAGCGCGATCCACACGATTCCGCCTAGCGAAGCCAGTATCAGCAGCAGTGCTGCTCCCGTCTGGCGGAACACGTAGCGAAATATGATCGTCGTCATTGAAATCTGGCTTACTCCCTGGAGCGCATGGCATTCTTCGACGATCTCGACCTGTCCACGCGGCGCCGTAAGCTTTGGCCTGCACGCGGGCCGGACTTGTCCGCTCTGCATGGTGCCCGGCCGCCTGCGCGGTCAAGGCCGTAGCGCAACGCGCGGCAGAGGCTGGGTTCCATGGCAGCGTGGCAGAAATTCGGCTGATCGCCCAGCCGATCAGGGGTTGGCGCCGATTGTTGCGCAATTACGCCTGTCCGGTTCGCTAAAGGCACCGTTCATGCCTGCGATGGCGGCGAATTCACCGCTGCAAAACTGGCGCTCACCACGTTTTTTGCGCGCGGCTTGATCTTGACGGCGGGCTGGCCCATCCTTGCTGTCGATCATTGGGGTTCAGGTCACGATTTTGTCAACGGCTCCGCTCAACGACCGGCGGAGCCTTGGGCATCTTGCGTGGCCGATGCTCGTTCCACGTTTAATGGAGAATTCAATGCCCGCATCGCCGGCAGGACGTCTTGACGTCAGCTTCGCTTCCCTCAAGGACGGCGGCGAGGAGGTCGTGGGCCTGCTTGCAGTCGACGGTCCGGAATTCGGAGCCACGGGAAAGGCCATGGACCAGTCGGGCGATGGCATCCTGAGCCGCGCCGCCAAGGCCGCCAATTTCAAGGGCAAGGCGAAATCGGCTGCCGAAATCCTGGCGCCTGCCGGGATCTCTGCGTCGCGGGTGATCCTGGTGGGTGGCGGCGACGCCGAGAAGGCCGAGGAGAATGACTGGCTCATGGCCGGCGGGGCGGCGCTCGCCAAACTCGATACCCACAAGGCGAAGTCGGCGAGCCTGATCGTCGAGGTCGCCGGCAAGTCGAAGCTTGCCCAACACGAGATCGCCGCGGCGATGGCGCTCGGCGCCTATCTGCGCAGCTACAAGTTCGACAAGTATCTGACGAAAAAGACCGAAGACAACGAGGACGAACCCAAGCCCAACGGCTTGAAGAAGCTGGTCGTCCATTGTTCCGATCCCAAGAAGGCGGAGAAAGCCTTCGAGCGGCAGAGAGCCATTGGCGACGGCGTGATGCTGGCGCGCGATCTCGTCAATGAGCCAGCGAACATCCTGGGTCCCGTCGAGTTCGCCGAGCGGGCGCAGGTTCTGGAAAAGATCGGGATCGAGGTGGAAGTGCTCGATGCCAAGGATCTCAAGAAGCTGAAGATGGGGGCGCTTCTCGCCGTTGCTCAGGGCAGCCCGCGGCCGGCCCGCGTCGTCATTATGCAGTGGAATGGCGGCAAGAAGAACGATGCGCCGGTTGCCTTCGTCGGCAAGGGTGTCGTGTTCGACACCGGCGGCATTTCGATCAAGCCGGCGGCCGGCATGGAAGACATGAAGGGCGACATGGGTGGGGCTGCCTGTGTCGTCGGTCTGATGCATGCGCTCGCCGCGCGCAAGGCCAAGGTCAACGCCGTCGGCATTATCGGCTGTGTCGAGAACATGCCCTCGGGCGAGGCGACGCGACCGGGCGATATCGTCACCTCGATGTCGGGCCAGACGATCGAGGTGCTCAACACCGATGCGGAAGGCCGGCTCGTTCTCTCCGATATCATGTGGTACGTGCAGGACCGCCATAAGCCGAAGATGATGATCGACCTCGCGACCTTGACGGGGGCCATCATGGTCGCCCTGGGCAAGAACTACGCCGGTCTCTTCTGCAACAACGACGATCTCGCCGCCGGCATCCTCGAAGCCTCGAAGGCAACGGACGAGAAGGCGTGGCGGATGCCGCTCGACAAATCCTTCCACAAGATGATCGATTCCAAGAATGCGGATGTGAAGAACCTCGGCGGGCGTTGGGGCGGGGCATGCACGGCCGCAGCCTTCCTGGAGCGCTTCGTCAAGGACAAGGAGACGCCCTGGGCGCACATCGACCTGGCCGGCACCGCCATGGACGCGCCCCGCAACGACATCAATCAAAGCTGGGGGTCGGGCTGGGGCGTGCGGCTCCTCGACCGGCTGGTCGCGGATAAGTACGAGGGATGACGAGGTCGGCGCTGGGCCTCAACGAATGCGCGTGAGGCCCAGCTCAATTTTGACCGACCAGCAGACTAATATATCAATGTTTAATATCATTCATTTTCCATAATATGCGTTATGCGAAAACACTTCAGAGATGCCGGGCGCCGACCGAAGAAGGTGGCAGCCTCGACTGCGGATCCCGGCCTGCGCCGGGATGACGACCCTTGCAGGGTGTGGCGCAAGACGGCCTCATGCGTGCTTGGGTTCGCCGCCTGCGCGGGAATGACGATGGAGGGGGGAGCGCGGGCAGCACCCGCGCCGGTCGAACTCCCGCGCATCGGCACCCGCATCTGTCATCCCCGCGAAGGCGGGGATCCGTCCACGGTTCTAGGAACCGCCAGAGACTGCCATTGTTCGCCGCCCTTACCGTCTGAGGATCGCTGAGGATCGCAGCTTCACCGCATCTGTCATCCCCGCGCAGGCGGGGATCCGTCCACGGTTTTAGGAACCGCCAGAGACTGCCATTGTTCGTCGCCCTTACCGTCTGTGGATCGCTGAGGATCGCAGCTTCAATTGTCCCCCGATCGGGTGATCGGGTCGCCATTTGGTAGCGTGGGCGGATCCGGCCTGCG
>JAHJQI010000132.1 GCA_018819265.1 Alphaproteobacteria bacterium | reverse complement strand
ACTTGATCGTATGCACGGTCTGCCTGGGATTGAGCGTCGGCCATGGCGGTCCTCATCGCGAATCGAAAGGACCTGCATAGATTCAGCATTCGCTCGGACTGTCACCTCCAGATTCATGCAATCGCCCTGAATCCCGTACTCATCGAGGTTGCGCCCACCGACGCTTCTTGTTACATAGTCCGCTCACCGCACCGGCCGCCTGATAATGGCGCGCTGGTGGGGATCCGCGCGGACCATGCCTCCGTGCTGTTGGGGAATAGGTTAACGGTAGACCCACGGACTCTGACTCCGTTAGTCCTGGTTCGAATCCAGGTTCCCCAGCCAAATTATTTCAATGACTTAGCTAAGTTCCGAAGACTCAACTCACGGCCCGTGCGGGAGTTTTGCGGGAGTTTGTTCCCAGTTTACCCCTGAGCACGACCAGTTCCGGCCTCTTTCCGTTCTGCTCGGCAACCTTTTCCGCCGCTTCAATGAGCCGGCCGAGTTCTACTGCCGAGTAGTGTGTCGTGATCCGCCCTGAGCGATGTCCGAGCAGGTCCTGCCGATCTTCAAAGCTCACACCAGCAGCCCTCAGGCGACGGCCGAAGGTGTGCTTCAGATCATGCACGCGCACCTGGGATAGCCCCGCCCGTTCCCGCGCCTTCTTCCAGCCGGTGTTGAGAATCCTCTTCACGGGGTGGCCGTCGAAGTCGAAGACGTAAACAGAGTGCTGACCGCGCCGGCTTTCGATGTGTTTGCCTGCGATAGCTAGGTCGTTCACAACCGTAAGCCAGCGATTGTTTGCGTTGTTGAACGGCTGCTGAGATAGGAGATAGTCGTAAACTGGCTGGTGTTGCTGTCTGACTGACTTCCAGCGCCAGCGACCGAGACTTGCATCCATGTTTGCTTGGTTCGGCACTATCGGGAAGTAGACGGTTGCTACTTTTCGATCCACTTTGGAAACGTTCGGTGCGACGTGTAGATCCCAATATCTGCGAGCGGTGCGATCAAGCACGCTTCTGAGCTTCTCGCATACGTCGTGTGTAAGCTGAGTGGCGCGATCGCTAACCGCCTTCTTGCCGAGGCAAGCGTTATATTCAGCGAGCAGGTCTCGAAGTAGCTCGTCGGCCCGAGCTATGGATGTTACCAAGTTTTGGTGCATGAAAGGGACTCCCATCGAATGACTGAACGCAACAAGGAAGAGCGCGAGATAGCTAAACGGAGAGACGAGGCCGTCCGCCGGGCGCTAAATACCCCGCCGAAGCCCCTCAAGGACATGAAGAAGGGCCGCAAGAAGAGGCAGGGCGACCGCCCTACCGCTTCCGCCGAGAAGTAGCGTACTCAGCTAGCACGCCTTGGCTCGTCAGGATTTCGATACTTCAGCCGCTTACCAACGGCACCCTTCACCATGCGGTTGGCACGCTCTGCGTCCTCGACACCGAGAGACGAGCGCATGTTCCAGCGGAAGGCGAACTCGTCCACGTAGCGCTGCAAATGCTAATCGCTGACACTGTGGAACGAGCCCATGACGCCACCCTTCAGGACCTCGAAGAACGCTTCGGCCGACTGAATGTGGGTCTTGCCGTCCGCGCTCACGTACTCGTCTCTGGAGTGGTTCACCACGCCGTGCGCAGTGAACTCCTTGTTCATGTGATAGTACGCCAGCCCGCCGCGCTCGACCAGAGCATGGACAGCGTGCTTCTTGGGCTCGGGCTTGCCACGGTGGACGTTCTTCTTCTTGCCGCCGACGAACGTCTCGTCGCTTTCCACGGCCTTGCCCTTGCCACCGATGGAACCGGCAGACGAAGGCAGGCACATAGCCTCACGAATGCGGTGGCAGAGGAACCAAGCCGTGCGGTAGCTGCCAATGTTCAACTCGCGCTGCATCTGCTTCGCACTGATGCCCTTCTTAGACGCGGCCATTTTGTGGAAGGCCAGCGCCCACTTGGCGAGCGGCAGATGCGAGCTTTCCATAACGGTTCCGACCGTCACGGTGAAGTTCAGCAGGCAATCGTTGCACTGGATGAGCCCGGCGCGCTGGCTCTCGCCTTCAAGGCGGTGCGTGTGCTCGGAACCGCAATGCGGGCACACGGGCTTGCCATCGGGCCAGCGCTGCGCCTCGAAATAGGCCCGCGCGGCGTCCTCGTCGCGGAACATCTTTGAAGTCGGATCAGTGTACTTAGACATGATGTCACCTCGTTTATGAGGTGAATTTAGACCGCCAACGCATCTATGTCAAGTGCATACTTCCCGACAGCATGATTGAAGGCGGCGCGGCCGAACCGTGCAGCGGTTGCGGGAAATTTCCGACCCTCAAAACCCGAGGAGCGTCAAAAGGCCGGGCTGCTGCGGCGCCTTGAACTCGGCCATCGCGCCGGCCACCTGCGTATAAAGCGCCGGCACCCATTTTGGCGATTGCGGCGCCGTCTCCAGAGGCTTCTTGCGGAAGTCCGTCGGCGCGATGATCAGCTGGATATTCGCCAGACCGACTTCGGCCGCCAGATCAAAAAGTTCCTCGGCTGCCTCGTCGCCCATGGCAAGGCAGCCCGCGGACAGGTTCTTGCCGTGGATCATGATATCGCCGCCAAGATCCTTCCTGCCGTCAAGCGCCGCCATCTCGCGATCGAAGGCGTTGGGATAATTGACACGCAAGGAGACGTGGTAGCTGCTGTTCGGATTGAGGTAGGAAATGCGGTAGATGCCTTCGGGTACCTGCTTGTCGCCGCGGATCAGCTTCGGCCCGCTGCCGCCGCTGGCGGCGAGCACGCGGTAGCGATGGATGAAGGTCCATGCGCCCTCGCCTGAGCGCGAATAGAGTTCGAGAGACCTCTCATCCTTGATCGCAACCAAGCTGATTTCCGTTGGCGGCCAGACGGCTTTTGCGGAAGCGAACTTCTGGATGATGCGCCCGCGTGCACTGGGTGAAATTTCTTTGAGGCGCTCACGCAGCGTATAGCGGCGCTGTCTAGCCTTGGCCGTCGTCTTCGCGACCTGCCCGCGGCGCGAGGCTGATGAACCCGTCACCGGCTTATTGTCGTTCTCCTGGACCTCGACCGTCCAGGACTCCGGGCTGGCTGCGACCTGCGGCAACGCTTCCGCACCGGAGATTTCATCCGTTGATGGCGGCCAATCGAGAGACTGTGCTTCGGGCGGCAAATAGGCAAAACGCGAGGGACGCAGCGCCAGTTGCGGCACTGGGACAGGCGCCGCCTGTTCACTGTCCTCCAACGAGGGCCGCAGGTTGCCGGCCCGCCCGTCGTGCCTGTCGTCGAGCGAGATAAGCGCCAGCGTCGTCCCGAAGCATGCGATGCTGGAAAGCGCAAAAGCGACAAGTGTGAATTGCTGGTTCGCTCTCAATACCAATGCTCACGTACCCGGCGATCATTACGGATGCCGGGAGCATGGCTGATTCGTCTATTGGTTTGACCTTTTCACTGGAAAAAAATAATACAACTTCCTCTTTTCAACAGGCCGCCGGGCGGTCGGCTGAGTGTCGGCGGCGGATTGCCGGACGCCGATCCGCAACGTGCCTGTCGGCCCGCGAACCGGTCAAAGTTGCTTCGACGGTGTTTGATCGGCAAGTGACGGGCCCCATTGTCCGTTCTTTCGCGAGCGGCTCTCAGGAACAATCCTGGTTCGCTTCCGTTTAGCTCACTCGTCGAACAGCAGGAGATGAGCTGTGCGCGCTTTGCCAAGCATCGCGTCGGTTCGTCTTGGTGTCGCAGCCTGCGTATTTAAATGGGCGGCCCTCGCTCTACCGCCGACGGGCGAATGGCCGTACCGGGGCACGATAACCTCCCTGCAGACAGAATGTATCGCGTTCGTGGATTTCATTAATGACCTGGTTTGAAGGCATTGGCATAGCCCGTACTCATATTCCGGAATGGGAGATCGCACTTCGCGTTCTCATGGCTGCCTTGTTTGCGGCTGCAATCGGCTTTGAAAGGGAGTTGAAGGCTCGCGCGGCGGGCCTGCGCACCCACATGCTGACGGCGCTCGGTGCGGCGTTGTTCACCGTCATTACGTTCGAGATATTTTACGAGGTACGCACGATAGAAGGCGGCGGCAACGTCGATCCGATCCGCATCATCGAGGCTGTCACAGCCGGGGTTTCATTCCTCGCCGCTGGCACCATCATTCACGGACGCGGTCAAATCCAAGGCTTGACGACCGGCGCTGGCATTTGGATAGCCGGCGCGATCGGTGTCGCTTGCGGGAGCGGCTACTACGTCATTGCCTTCTTCGGCGTTCTTCTGGCCCTCATCATCATCGTCTTACTGAGGTGGGTCGAGCGTCACGCTCTCGATACGAAGCCCGGCCCCGATTGAAGCTCAGCAGTTCCGCAATTCAATCACCGGCTTGCCGCGGCTCTAAAGGTCCCGTTCCATAGCCCAAAAAGAGGGGAGCCCGACCGAGGATCGCTTCCGGTCGGGCTCCCTAGCGCGTTACAGGGGGGGTGCACGCGCTGTCCAAGGATGGCTTGCAATAGCGGATCAGAAATCGTGGAGCCGCTTGATGGCGTAGTCAGCGAGCACTTTCCAATCGCGCTCGCCGGTTGCCGCCAGCTGAAGGATGGCGGTTGAAAGGCTGGTGCGCGTCTCTTCTTCGAGTTCGCGCTTCGCCATGGGGTGGCCAACTCGTCGAAGGCGGCGCCATGCTTCGCACAACGCTCGCTCCATTAATGCGATTTCCACCTGGTCGAACGTACCGTTTGGGGAAGTTGAGGGATCCATCTGATCGCTTGGAACCTCGAGATCTGTCATCATACTAAACATTCGGACTCTGTTCCTCTTCGAACCGCTGGTTGGGATCGATTAGTAACAAAGCTGGAGAAAGCACTGGTACAAATCAATCATTTTGACGGTACAGAGCCGTACGGATCGGAAGAATCCGCGGCCGGACTTAGTCGCCGCCCAAGGCCTTTCTTCACCGCTAATCGGTGGTTGCGCAGTTTTCGCGTAACGGATCAGCACGCGGCATTCCGTGTAGCCGTGACGATCTGAATTTCAGAGAGCGGGAACCGCCTTGCCGACTATGCATTCTGCTATTGCGAAGTAACCATTCCAGCCGGGAGCGCCCGCTATTCGCGCGGGGTATGCTCAGGAAGGACGGCGATAGCATGCGGAGTTTCGGCACCCTTTTGCTGACAGCGACCCTAACCTTCAGTGGCTCTGTAAGCGCGCACCAATCGAAGAGCGGACAGGACTACACCAAGTTCAAACAGCCTAACGGGCAGTCGTGCTGCAATGGCCATGACTGCCGGCCGGTTGACTATTCGTATCGTAATGGAGAATTGGTGATGTACCCGGACAATATGCCGGTCATCGTTCCCAGCGACCGGCTCATCAACAGATCCTCGGACGACGGCCAAGCTCATTGGTGCGGCGTTCGCCTGGATGGAAAGACCACGATAACTTTCTGCGCCATCCTGCCGTACGAAGGCGTGTCGCTCCGGCGGGTCGAAACTGAAACTCGCGTTGCAGAGAGGACGAAATGAGACGAACGACAGCGCACGGCTTGCTTACAGTTATCATCACGATCATCGCTGCGGGTTCGGGTACCGCGATGGCGCAATCGGGCGGCGGCTTGGGAACCGGTGCGGGCAGTCCTAAGTCGAATGCCCTGATCAACGATGGCACCAGGCGAGGCCAGATCGGTGCCTATCCTCCCGGCAGTCCGGCTTCTCCCAACGTTCCCGACATCGGTGCCTATCCGCCCGGCAGCCGGGCCTCTCCCGATGTTCCCGACATCGGCGCCTACCCGCCCGGCAGCTCGGCACATCCAGATACCTCGAGACCGACAGTGCCGCCAGAAACAGGCAACGGCACGATCGGCTCGGGTGAAGCTGCGGGGAGGGGGACCAGCCTCAGTCTACAGCGACCGTCTGTCGCTGATTGCGCAAGCGGTTATTCGCCCACCATGCGCTGGAGCCGGAGCGCATTTCGAGCCCATTGCGATTAGAGCGACCATGGAGTTTTGCGGAAAGCGATTTGCCGGATCCCTTCTGTACGGTACCGTACAATTCATTGTTTAATCATCTGCATTCAAATTGATCCGCTTCGATGCCGCCAATCGCAGGCGCTATTCATGCTGGTCCCCGGCGCTGCAATATTCAGTCTTGAAATTTGAACGCGCCGGACGTACAGCCGGAAACGTTGAGAGGCTGATGTGGGTTAGCCTCTCACAAGGTTTTCACATGTAGCGGGGAAGACCGATATCTTCCAAGAAGTTCGGACCGAAGTGGAGCGTTCCTGTGAGTATTCTTGCGAGAGACGACCTCGACGGACAAAGAATTCTTTTGGTTGAAGACGAGTGGATCGTCGCCAGCCAGATCGCCGCGGCATTCCGGAATTCGGGCGCCCGCGTGGTCGGAATGGTGCCCACCGTTACCAACGCCCTCAATTTCATCAACGGGAGCGAACGGCTTGACGCAGCCGTACTGGATCTCAATTTGCGCGGAGAGATGGCCTATCCAGTTGCCGAAGCGCTCGATCGCGAAGGCATACCCTATATCCTCGCGACCGCCTTCGATCAAAACCAGATCGCGGCTCAGTACAGAAACGTCCCGCGGTGCAACAAACCGTTTTCCGGCCATCAGGTTGCGGAATTTCTCGCCCGTGTTCTCAAAGCGTCGAACAAGTCGGAAAACGCCCGCTCAAGCACACGTTCCGGGGCGCCCAAGAACCTGCTTTTGTCGTCTCTCCCGCCTTCGGCATGGCAGCTGATTTCGAACGAGTTGGAGCCGGTCCAACTCTCCGAGCGGACGCGCCTTGAGACCTGCAGAAGCCGCATCCATGATTGTTACTTCTTCGAGGACGGCGTGGTGTCGCATACCATGCGCGCGCCGGACGGGTCGTCCATGGAAGTCGCGATTACAGGCTTCGAAGGAATGACCGGTGTACCGGTTCTCCAGTCCAGTAACCAGGCAATCTCGGATGCCACGTTGCTGACGGACGCCAGCGCCTACAAAATCCGGGCTGACGCGCTTGCCGCCTTGCTTGAAGAAGATCCGATTCTCGGCAGCACCCTTCGCCGCTATGCGCAGGAATTCTCGAGTCAGTTGACCCTTTCGCTGCTTGCCGTCGGTCGCTTTCGAATCGAGGCGCGCCTGGCGCGGTGGCTGCTCATGGTCAGCGACCGTCTAGGCTCCCAGATCGTTCCGTTCTCTCAGGAATCGATTGGGTTGTCGCTGGGCGTGCGACGGGCAAGCATCACGGGTGCCATTCGCGAGTTCCGCCATCGCGAGCTGATCGATTCCTACCGCGGCGGAGTCAAGATCTGCGATCGAAAGGGGCTGGTTGCCGCATCCCAGGGCTGTTACCGGCCGCTTTCCAAACCGTAAAACCGTGCCACTGATTTCGGCCCTCGGCACTGGCCGCACAAGGCTTTTCTACTTTGTCTGGTTCCGATCCTGAGCTTGTCTTATCGCTCGTCGACAACCTGGCGCAACCGCTCGTCGTCGTCGACCGGGATGATCGGGTCGTATTCGCCAACGACGCCTTTTATTCCACATTCGCCGTGACAAGACGGTCGGCACTCTCGCGTTCGATCTACGAGATCGGTGCATGCGATCGGCCCGAGATGCACCGGCTGATCGATGCTGCGTTCACCGAGGCCGCCGGGCTGACCGAAGCTTGCCGCATCGAACTGGCATCAGAGGGTGCGGATCACTTCTCATTCATGGTGACTGCGCGCCGCATCGCCGCCGGAAGATCTGGGCCGAGCGTGCTTCTCGCCTTCGATGACATGACCAGCCGGGCAGCGGCGACCGCTCCGCAACGGGACGACTCGCAACTGATCTTGACGTTGATCGACCAGCTGCGAAATGCTTCGGATGCCGATTGTGGAATGTCCATAGCTGGCGAGCTCCTTGGCCGTCACTTGGATGCCACGACCGTCGCCTTCGCGGAAATCGACGATGCGGGGGAGTACGCGACGGTCGTTGCCGACTGGAACGCCAGCACTGAAGACAGCCACCCCACGCGATATCGCCTCAGTGATTTGTCACCCTCGCTGTCAAGGGATCTGAGTGAAGGGCGCACCGTTGTTCTCGACAATGTCTGCCTGCATCCGCAAGCGCCTGAAGCGCCTTGCAAGGAAGGATCGGCGCAGGACGTGGGTTATGCGGTTCTCGTGGTGCCCGTCCGCAACGAACAGCGACTGGTCGGGGCGCTTGCGGTTGCCGCCGGGCCGGCTCGCAAATTGTCGAGCGCGCAAATCGCTACAGTCGAGGAATTCGCCGCGCACACCTGGGAGTTTGCCGAGCGCGCGCGGATCCATAGGGCCCTCCATGACAGCGAGCAACGGCTGCGGCTGGCGCAAATCGCCGGCGGGGTCGGCATCTGGGAGTGGCGACGGGATACCGGCGAGGTCTACTGGTCCGAACAATCGAGACTCATGTTTCAGTTCGCCGAAGATGTCGTCCCGACGTACGAGGCCTGGGTGTCTGCTGTGCATCCCGAAGACCGCGCTCCACTGGAAGCAGGAATCGCGGCCGCGTGGGATCATGGCCGCTACAGTGCTGATTACCGCATCAAACGCTCGGATGGGGCGACCCGATGGATCCGTTCAATGGGCGTGACGGATGCTGTGGTGTCACACAGTATCATGCGTGGGATCGATCTGGATGTGACCGAACGCAAGGAAGCCGCCGAGCAGATTCGCCGGAGCAGGGCGCGTTACGAGAGACTGTTTAATTCCATCGACGAGGGCTTCTGTATCATCGAGATGATTTTCGACCGCGATGAGCGTCCGCAGGATTACCGCTTTATCGAAGTGAATGCGGCTTTCGAACGCCAGACCGGGCTCGATAACCCGATCGGACGCACCGTTCGCGAGCTGATCCCTGATCTCGAGGAATATTGGTATGAAATATACGGTCATATTGCAAAAACGGGTGAATCGAAGCGATTTGAAAGATGGGCGAAACAGCTCAAGCGGTACTATGACGTTTATGCGTTCCCCTTGGGAGATGTCAAGGAAGGACAGCTCGGAGTCCTCTTCCGGGATGTTTCAGATCGCAAGCGGCGCGAGCAACAGATCAACGACCTTATTGGCGAGGTGAACCACCGCACCAAGAACCTGCTTTCGATCGTGCAGTCGATTTCCACCGAGACCGCCAGGGATACCGATCCTATCGAGTTTTCCGAGAGGCTCTCGGAACGGCTGAGCGGGCTGGCCGCTTCCCAGGATCTGATCATTCGCGGCAACTGGAGTAGCGTGTCGATGTCAGACTTGATTACGTCACAGATCAGGAACATCATCGGTGAACGGCATGATCAGATAAGCATGTGCGGTGACAAAATCAGCATTAAGCCGGCAGCGGCGCAAACGATTGGCATGGCGATACACGAGCTTGCCTCGAATGCTTTGAAGTTTGGTGCATTGTCGACCGATGGAGGCTCGGTGAAGGTCGAATGGTACGAACGCGGCCCCCGCGTCGTTTTGAGTTGGAACGAAGAAGGCGGCCCGGCCGTTTACCCTCCATCGGCACAAGGCTTCGGCAGGTGCGTCATCGAGGATATGGCCGCCTACGCGTTAGGTGCGGAGGTCGAGCTTAATTACGACCGTGAGGGTGTCAGGTGGCGCCTCGATGCGCCGAGTGAAGACTTAATAGCGGAGGAACCGGGCGGGAGAACGTGAGGATCGCAATGAAACGGCCGACTTCTATTCCGTCCGTTCTGATTGTGGAAGACGAATATCCGATTGCCCTCGCGATCAAGTCCACGTTGTCTGACGCCGGATACCGCATTGTCGGGCCGGTGGGCACGATACCCGCAGCCATCGCACTGATTTCGACCACTGAAAATTTGAACGCCGCGGTTCTTGACCCAAACCTCAGAGGCGAAATCGCATCCGAGGTCGCGCAAAGTCTCACGGACCGTGATATACCTTTCGTGCTGGTTTCCGGGTACTCGCGCCACGAGCTTGGCAGTTGGGCCTCGAACGCCGAGCTGATCGAAAAGCCGATCCTCGACGACCGTCTCTTGGATTGCCTGGACAGGTTGATTCCGCGCAGGCAAGGAGCGGTGTAAAGTGGCAACTAGCTTTCCACCGCGACCCGCATTGCCTCAGCTTTGCCGCCCGATCAGCCCATCGTAAAACTTGCCCCTTGGTTCTTGCTATAGGCGGATCGGCCCTTGTTGAGATAAAACCGATGAATGACCAAGGTCCCGACGCTCCGCAAACGGTAGGCGGCGTTCCCACCGGCAATGTTCCCGCAGGCAACGTTCCGATGAGTGCAATCGGCGCCTCGGCCGGAGGCGTGCGTGCATTGCAGGACTTTTTTGCAGAGGTCAGCGAAGAGACCGGTCTCGCCTTCATTGTCATTACCCATCTCGCGCCCGACCAGCCCAGTGCGCTGAGCGAAATCCTTGCCAGACAAACGCGAATGCCGGTCACCCAGGTTGAAGGCTCGATGCAGATTCGGCCCAACTGCGTCTACGTCATCCAGCCGGACCGGGAGTTGATCATCGAAGGCAACAACGTTACTTCTCGACCGCACTCTGGCGCCGTTCGCAACCGGGCACCGATAGATGTGTTTTTCCGTTCCGCTGCGGCCGGGCGCAAGGATGGCCTGGCCATGGTGCTGACGGGAGCAGGTTCGGATGGTGCGCTGGGGGTCCGGGCGATCAAGGAAGGCGGCGGCGTGATTTTTGCGCAAAACCCAGAGACGGCCGAGTATCCGACGATGCCGCGCAGTGCGATCGAGACTGGAGCGGTGGATTTCGTCGGAGAGATTCCGGAGCTGGCCAAGCGCATCGCCGAAGTTGCCCGCGCCAAATCCGAAGTGGCCAATTTGAAGGTTGAGAATACCGAACACGACATCCGCCAGATTCTCAAGTCGCTCTATGATCAGACCGGACACGATTTTTCCAGCTACAAGCGCACGACGCTGCTTCGCAGAATTCTACGCCGGCTGCAGGTTCGCCAGATAACCGACTTGCCGAGCTATTCCCAACTCCTGCGCGATGATCCCGACGAGGCCCGGCAACTGCTTGGCGACCTGCTCATCTCCGTAACGCAGTTTTTTCGGGACTAGGACGCCTTCGCGGTGCTTTCCGAAGAGGTCATCAAGCCCCTGTTCGACAAGTGCGCCGAAGACGGAAGTATTCGCGTCTGGGTTGCCGGTTGCGCGACGGGTGAAGAAGCCTACTCGATTGCCATGTTGATACTTGAGGAGGCCGCGCGTCGTTCAAGTTCAGTGAACGTGCAGATTTTCGCCAGCGATATGGACCAAGGTGCGCTGGCCGTTGCCCGCGAGGGCCGCTACCTTAAGTCCATCGAGGAAGACGTTTCCGACGAGAGGCTCAGGCGCTTTTTCATCGCGGAAGGCATTCACTATCGCATTCGAAAAGAAGTCCGGGAACTGATTCTCTTCACGAACCACAGTGTTCTCAAGGATCCGCCGTTCATCCGGGTCGACCTCATCTCCTGCCGCAACCTGCTGATTTATCTGGAACGCGAACTGCAATAGCAGATCGCCGAGACATTCCACTACGCGTTGAATTCAAACTGCTATCTCTTCCTCGGATCCGCAGAAACGGTAGAAGCGTCTCCAGAGCTTTTCGAACCCATTGATCGCGAAACCAGGATCTATCGCTCCAAAGCCGGCCCGAAACGCCCCCTGCCGTCCCTGCAGCATCCGTTGAAAGTGCCGCGTTTCGCGCATTACGAGGCGCCAAGACACTCGCAAAACCACCGTGAAGGCCTTGACCGCCAGCACATCGCCGCCCTCGAGCAATACGCACCACCGAGCATTCTGGTGGACGAGAGTCACACGGTTCAGCACCTTTCTCCGAGCGCTGGACGGTTCATCATGCCCTCGGTCGGTCCATTGAGTTCTTTGGCAACGATGCTGGTCCGGCCTGAACTGCGGGTGGATCTGAAACTCGGCCTTGAGCGTGCGCTGGCTCATAACGAGCCGACCTTGTCGCTTCCCGCCAGCGTCAGGTTCGACGGTGAACGCCGGCGCGTCGCGCTCCATATCGTACCGACTGGTGGCGGCGATGGTGCGCAGCGCAGGGTGCTGGTCTTCTTTCTTGACGGCGGGACCATGCCGGAAGCACTGCCGGGTGCAGACGACGCTAGCGACGACCGCGCGGATGATACTCGCCAGCTGCGGGAAGAACTGAGCATCGCTCAGGAGCGCCTCAGCGTCAGTCGGACCGAGCATGAGCTGTCGATTCAGGAGTTGCGAGCGGCAAACGAGGAACTGCAGTCGATCAACGAAGAGTACCGCTCGACCTCTGAGGAACTGGAGACGAGCAAGGAAGAACTCCAGTCGATGAACGAGGAACTGCAGACGGTCAACGCGGAGCTGAAAAACAAGCTTGCCGCGATCTCGTCGGCGCATGACGATCTGCAGAACCTGATGGCGGCGACTGAAGTCGGCACCCTCTTCCTCGACGGCGAACTGCACATCAAGCTGTTCACACCGGAAGTCGCGAGGCACTTCAACATCACGGAAGCCGATGTCGGACGCTCGATCGCCGATTTTACCCACCGCCTCGTCTATGATCGGGTGGAAAAGGATGCCCTCAACGTCCTCAAGAATCTTGTGCCGGTCGAAACCGAGGTGGAGACCAAGAACGGGCGCTGGCTGATGATGCGGGTGCGCCCATACCGCACGACCGAGGACCGGATCGAAGGCGTCGTCGTCACATTCGTCGACGTCACCACGCGGCGCGAAGCTGAATCTCAACTGCGGGAGAGCGAAGCGCGGTACAAATCGTTGTTCAAATCGATCAGCGAAGGCTTCCTCCTGGCGGAACTCGTCAGCGACGATGATGGGCACGTCGTCGATCTTTGCTACGCCGATGCAAATCCGTCGGCAGAAAAAATACTTGCCGCAAAGCTGAAGGGCGCACTTTGCAGCAACGCCACGGGCCATCTTCCGCCCGAATGGCTGGAGACGGCAGTGCGCGTAGCTCAAACCGGCGAATCGGAAAGCCATGAAATCCACCTGAAGGAACGCGATCAATGGTTGGAGGTTCATCTATCACCGGTCGCCAACGGTGACGGCAAACACCGTGTGGCGATGTTATTGCAGGATGTGACGGATCGGAAAAACTGGGAGACGTCACAACAGGTTCTGATCGGAGAACTCAATCACCGGGTCAAGAACATGCTGACGGTCGTACACTTCATCGCGCGCCAGACGCAGGCAAAGTCGGCTTCAAGGGAAGAATTCAACGAGGCATTTGAAAGTCGGCTGATAGCTCTGGCGGCGGCGTACGACATTCTCACCGCACGCCAGTGGACGGGCGCGGACTTGCGAACCCTGATCACGAAGACCCTGAGGCCGCTCGTTGGCGAAAGCTTCGCGCACGTGCGGTTCGAAGGATCCGATCTGGCCTTGACTTCGAACGCAGCTCTTCCGATCAGTCTGGCCCTGCACGAACTTGGTACGAACGCCTTGAAGTACGGGTCGTTATCCGTTCCCGACGGCAACGTCCTGATTTCCTGGAGCCTGCTGCAGCAAGAGGACAACCCCGGTCACCATTTGCTGCGTCTCGCATGGCGGGAAGTGGACGGTCCTCCGGTGAAACCGGCGGCCGAAGCAGGCTTCGGCATGAAGCTCCTCGAGGAAGCCGTGGCGTGGGAACTGGGAGGAACAACCGAACTGAAACTGAACGATCACGGCCTGACATGGTGCTGCGAATTCCCGTATGACAGGCCGACCAGCAAAGGGATGAAAAGAGATGGCGAAAATCCTCATAGTTGAAGACACCGCCATCATTGCGATGGGGCTGGCGCAAATGGTGGAAGAACTCGGCCATTCCGTGATGGGGATGGCAGGCAACGTGAAAGCTGCTTTCAAGATCATGGATGCAAGCGGCCCCGGCCCCGATCTGGTCATGCTCGACGCAAATCTGGGCGGCACTTCATCGGCGCCCATTGCAGACAGGTTGGAGCGCGAGGGTACGCCCTACATCGTGTCGACCGGTTACAATGAAGAGGACCTCGACCCTATTCTTGCTCGCGGTGCGAGGCTGTCGAAGCCCTACCGTTGCCGCGACCTGGCGCAGGCGTTCAAGAACGCAGGGATCTCGGCTGGACCGGATGGCAAACCGGCGGCGCGCTGAAGCTCAGCGCAGGGCATCTCCCGTAACCCCAGATGTCTGGCAACTTGCCGTTCGCCCACTTCCGCGCGACGGATGCTCGGCTGCGGGAGAAACAACTCTGGGCCGGAGCACCGCACTTAGCCCGGATCATGCATCAGGCGTGAGGAATCGTGCGTTGGCCGTGGCGCAGGACGTTGAAATCGCGTAGCAAACCGTTGCCAGACGAGCGTGCTTGCGTCGCAACGGAGCGCCACGGCCATGACCGACTTAACACCGCTT
>JAHJQI010000131.1 GCA_018819265.1 Alphaproteobacteria bacterium | reverse complement strand
TGGATCAAACATTTGATTCCCGGGTGGAGGTCGTCAAATGTTTGTGAATCCAGAACACAATCAAAAGGTTACCTAGTGTTCCGGGCTGACATTCAGGTTCCCGGCAGGGAACCATATGTCAGAGTCGGAGCACTAGCGAGATCATGGGCTAAGTATGGCGTTCAACGCGCCATAGTTGACACCAGCCTTGCCGCACCGCTGGTCAACTATGGCGCGACGCCACACTACTGTTGCATCTGGTTTTCAGTGCGCCCCGTCGGCTTCACGTGCCGCAGAACGTGCGGAAAGGCCCGAAGCCCTCCGGCGGACCTGCCGCGTATTCGGCCAACTCGCCGGACTCCTCATAGGGGCGCGAGAGCACGTCCTGGAGCTTATGGTAAGGTGACAGGTCGCCGGCTTCGACAGCCGCCGTGAGAGCAGCTTCAACCAGGTGATTGCGCGCGATGTAAATCGGATTGACCCGGTCCATTGCGGATGCGCGAGCTTCCGCCGGAACGGTTTCGGCAGTCTGACGCCGCTTGTAGCGCTCAATCCAGTTGCCCGGCGCCTCAGGTGAAGCGAAGAGA
This sequence comes from Alphaproteobacteria bacterium, assembly GCA_018819265.1. Taxonomy (GTDB): domain Bacteria; phylum Pseudomonadota; class Alphaproteobacteria; order Rhizobiales; family Hyphomicrobiaceae; genus Filomicrobium. The sequence continues at coordinate 6,060 of JAHJQI010000131.1, read as the reverse complement.
GAACGAACCGCGTTCTCGTCTCCGCGCACGACATCGGACATGCGCCGGAACAGCATTGTGTAGTCGACGGCTTGTCCATCCATGATCGCATGGAGTGCGTTGGCAAGATCGAGGTCGGCCTCTTCGTCGTGCTCGACCAGGCCCAGCTTGTCCCTCATTCCCGACAGCCAGTAGCTCTGATACAGCGCCGGGAAATCCGAAATCACTTCCGTGAGTTGACGCGCGGCGTCTTTCGCATCCGGCGAGACAAGCGGAACGAGGCATTCGGCAAACCGCGTCAGGTTAAATTGCGCGATGAGCGGCTGCTGGCCATAGGCGTAGCGGCCGCCGACATCGATGGAACTGAACACCGCGTTTGCATCGTAGGTATCGATGAACGCGCACGGCCCATAGTCGATCGTCTCTCCGGAAATCGTCATGTTGTCGGTATTCATCACGCCGTGAACGAAGCCGGACAGAACCCAGCGGGCGACCAGTTGCGCCTGCCTGTCGGCGACCGCTTCGAAAAACGCCAGATAGGCGGAGTCGCCGCCGGCAAGGTGGGGAAAGTGACGGGCGATACTGTAGTCGGCGAGCCGCTTGACCTTTTCGATATCGCGGCGGGCAGCGAAGAATTGAAAGGTGCCGACCCGGATGTGGCTCGCGGCAACGCGGGTCAGCACCGCTCCCGGCAATGCACGTTCCCGGTAGACGTCTTCGCCCGTCGTCACCACCGCCAGCGATCGCGTTGTTGGAATGCCGAGCGCGTGCATCGCTTCGCACATCAGATGCTCGCGAAGCATGGGGCCGAGCGCTGCCCGCCCGTCACCATTGCGCGAAAAGGGTGTCGGTCCGGAACCCTTTAGCTGGATGTCGAACCTGGAGCCTGCCTCGTCCAGGATCTCTCCCAGCAACAGTGCCCGGCCATCGCCGAGCTGTGGCGAGAACGAACCGAACTGATGCCCGGCATAGGCTTGCGCAATCGGTTGCGAACCCGGCGCAACGGCGTTGCCGGCCAGAATATCGACACCCTCCCGCGAGGTGAGCGACGGCGGATCGAGACCCAGCGCCTTTGCGAGGGGTTCGTTGAAGACCACGAGCTTCGGATCGGGTGCGCGAGCAGAATTCCACGCGACGTACATTCCGTCGAGGTCCCGAACATAGCTGTTGTCGAACTGGAGCATGTTGACCCACTTGGAGTTGTCGCGTTTGCGCGGTGGCTTCCGTTCTGTCGCTCGATAACACAACGGTCGGGTTGAATTCGACCTGGATATGCCACAGGTCGATATCCGCCGTCTGCGTCTACAAAACGCTCGCACGCGTTGTTCCGCACAGCAGGAATTCGCCGCGTCTTAGGATGACGATGGAGTTACCGAATCGATCGGCGGCGTGAGTAGCCATGTCGCCAGATGAAGCAGCATCAGCATAGTCCCAAGAATCAGGAATGGCGTCACAATGAGGGTCGGCGTCACGGCCTGAAGATATTGGTAGATATATGCGTTTTGGGCTTCAACGGGACTGATCCAGTTCTGCAACGCATATTGTATGAACCAGAACTCTCCGGCCAGAACAGCTACAATAACCGCAAGGATCAGCCAAAACGTGGCGATGGCCCGCCAGCGTTCCTGCGAACTTCTTTTCCGCACCAACAGCCAGATCTCTCGCACCGCCATCCAGACGATCAACAATGCGTAGAAAATCCCGCCGAGACCCGTTCCTGGAAGTCCCGCCATGTCAGTGTCCTTTCTCATAAACTAGCAAGCTCTTGCCGAGCACGAATTCGGACCACACCGCGCGCAGCATGAAAGCGGCATTGACGAGCCGTATGACGAGAAAGCACGGAAGGCTGAGGATCGCCTTGAGGAACTCTCCGCGGCGGATGCCGGCCAGCAGGATGGGAACCGCTACGGCCGGCAGGTCGATGAGGTAGCCAAGCAGGAAGAGCGGATGGACGAAAAGCGCCAGCGCCGGCAGCACCACCAAATAGGCCAGCGAGGCAATCACCGCATCCCAGATGCCCACCGCCACCATAAGCCGCAAATATGGAACGTGGATGATCCCGCGCCAGTGCGTCCGCACGTTCTGCACGAAACCGTGGGACCACCGCTTGAGCTGCTTGGCGAGGAAATGAAGGTTGTGCGGCTCGATCGGATAGCAGACGGCTTCCGGAACGAAGCGAACCTCGTAGCCGTGCTGATACAGCGTCCAGGTAAGATCCATGTCCTCGGCCATCGTCCGGTTGGACCAGCCACCGACCCTGCGCAACACATCGGTACGATAGGCGGAAAAGCAACCAGACGAAATCATCGGCTTGCCGAAGTATTCCTGAATGGGCTTGTAGAACGAGAACGCGAAGAGATACTCCGCGTATCGTCCGCGCTCCCACACAGAGTGCACGAAGCGCGGCAGCACGAAGCCACAGGCTGCGGCGACGGCCTGATTGTCGAATGACGCCATGACCTTTTCAACTGCATCAGGCGCGAGTTGGGTATCCGCATCGATGGCGATGCAAAACTCTGTGCGCACGAAATCCAGCGCAAAGGTCTGCGCCCCGGCCTTCGAGCCTGTATTGATTGGCGGCCTGAGGACGCGGACGCCCAAAGCTTCGGCTATGGCGGCTGTGTCATCGGTGGAGCAGTCATCCACCACAACGATGTCGCTGAATGGCTCGGTTTGCGCCCTGAGACTTTCGACAGTCTGCGCGATACTCGACGCTTCGTTATAGGCTGGAATGATCGCTGTAATGCGCCGTTTGATCAAAAGCTCCTCCGAGTTGCGAACACGCGGCGCGTTGACGCGAACGCATCCTCAGTTGCGCTATTCGTGCTGGCGCGCAAACAGTAGACATCACTCAATATTGGATAAAAAAGGGCGGTCGGCGGTCTCGTTCGGCGCAATGCGACAATTTCCGCGGGGGCTTTTTCAGTATGTCTTCGGAGTGGGCAAAGACGCTTCTTGTGCTGACAAAAGGAATTGGGCTCGCTGACACCGCAGCATCGCCGGTACTGGGGAACTGTTTCGCGGCGACGCTCATGCGGACTCGGGTTGCCGATATCAATTGAATTTCACTTCGGCATCGTCGAGGAATGGTGATCGACGATCAGCCAACTGCCATCACGCTTCACGAGCGTAAAGCTGTAGCGAGCGGGAAGCAGCGTCGGCTGGCCATCCTTTTCATAACTGAACGTATAGTAGCCGCTATTGATGGCCGTATCCCCACCGTACACTCGTATCAGGGGATCCTTGAACTCGACGGTGAGCTTCGGCAGCTTCTTGCAGGCATTGACGAAGTAGTCCTCGAGTTCGGCGCGATCATCACGGATCGTGGGGGAAATAGTGCCCCATAAGACGCCGTCCTCGGCATAGAGGGGCAAGATTTTTGCGGCTCCTCCGCCACCACACGCGGCTGCAAGATTTTCCTTCCAGGCGTTCATGGCGGCGGTGACATCGGCTTTGTCGTCAGCTGCAGCCGGATCAATCATGGTCAAAGTAAGCGCTAGCACGGTTGCGATCGAGCGTTTCATCGTACCCTCCTTTGGGGTTGGAGCACTATCTGCAACACGGGCGAGCTTACGCCTGCGATGATGTAAACGCTATGTCCGAGATCCCGCGCAGGTTTTCCGGGGCATTCGCTGATTGATCAGAGGCTGAGCCGTCCGTCTCGGCGACAACACTTCTGGTGCGTGCTTTCTGCCGGACCGCCTGTCATGATGGTGTGGATGGTGCCGTCATGCCGAAGGCGTGCGAGCAAAATGAGCGAACCGGAGTTGGTGATCACCCGTGTGATCAGTTGCTCCAGGCCATCCTGCCGAAGGCGGGCAAATCAAATGTAGGTGTAGTTGCCCTTGAGAGCTTGTCCTCGGGCTTGACCCGGGGATTGCCCTCGTACGAGACCGTCTTACTGCGTTCGCGCGCCTCCGGTACGACAGCCGGTTGGCGTTGTTATAGGTGTAGGCGTAGGTCGAGCGTCTTGCCGAAGGCGAGCAACCGGGAAGCCGGCTGTCGGAGGTCATGTTGAGCGCGCTCATGGGCGTCGCCGGTGGCGGCGCCCGATCAATGTCCAGCAGTTATACAATCGCAGGCTCCATTTAATGGGCAGCGCTATTTCTGGGACGCAGAGATTCCACTCGCGCTTGAGATTGAGCAGCGGTCATGGACAATATACGCGCCTCACTCATCCTCATCCGCGTTGCCATCTGCATTCGGTTCATCGGCTTCTGATGCGAGGCCAGCCGGTGTGAAGGGCATGCGGGGCGGCGCCGTGCGCCACATCAGGGCGACTTCCTCGGGTGTGAGGCCGTAGGCTTCGTTGACGAGGTTCGAGAGCTGGTTTTCGAGCGTGAAGATTTCTGCTCTCGCCTGACGGGCGGGTTCGATTGTGTCGGTGTGTTCGCGGCGGAGTTCGCCGATCTCCGCAGCGGTCAGCTTGCGCTTTTTGGGGAGGACGTCACGGACGGCGCCAACAAACGCATCGGCATCCAGCGCATCGGGGCCCATGAGCAGCCGGTTGGGCTTAGGAAGTTCGAATTCGAGCTTGAGCCAGTCCAGAATTGACGTAGCCGCGCCGGTTCGTGACTTCGTGAGATCGATGATGCGAGACACAGCTTTTTCCGCCTGCTCGCGCGCTTGGGCGGAAGGTGTTGCAATCGGCAGGGTCTCCATACGGTAACCCATCGGAGAAAGAGCTTCGTCCTTCAAATGCGTCAGATATCGCCAGTTGTGCCACCACATGAGCGGGCTGTTTAGGATGGCCAAAAGCCAAGGATCGGCAGTCGGCAAAAAGAAGGTCTTGTCGTTGCTGAACTGGCCGGCCATATCAATGCTATAGCGTGGGTGGAACTGAATTACCTGATAGATCGTTTTCGGGGCCTCGAAAGCCGCGTAGTAGGCGCATGAGCGAAGCTCCCACCAAAAGCGACCCTGGTCTTCGCGGTGTCGCAATCCTTTCAGCTTCCCGGTTCTTTGGTCGCGATATTCTTCCAAAGCCTTGAAATGCTGATAGAGGCTTGGCAATTCAGACTTAAACTTTGCTTCGGCTTGAGCATCGTTATCTGCATCAGCCCATGGCCATGAAAAGTTCTCGCTAGACTTCATCATTATCATGTAGAGGCCGGTCTCAGGCGAAGTCCAACGGCCAATATCTTGTCCTCGAAGATACGGTCGGATGTGGGATGCGGCATTTCTGTCCTGCTGTATCAGAGCCGCCCGCTGCTGAGCGTCGATGAGAAACGCCTCGTTCAGGCCGGTTTTGATCCCGTAATAGGGATCAGCGCCGACGTACTCACGTAAAGGCGTGCGCTCGGCCCTGAACTTGGTAAGAAGACGGACTACCTCCGGTGTTTCCAGTGACCAGTTGTCTCTGGTGAAATGTGCGCGCGGTAGAGGATAAGTGTTCTTCGCAACAAATTCCTCAAGATCCTTTTCCGGAACGTCATCGCGAGAGACAGCGCAAACCTGCGTCTCTTTGGGCCCGTCGCCAGCCTCCGGCTTGCGAACCACGATCACGGACGGAAACACGTCCGCGTCGGGGAAAAATTTTTTCGCGTGCCCGAAGTCGGCGACGAACTCGATCCAGGCCTTCTCGGCGAACATGGCACGCAAACCTTCGGCATAACCCGCGCGCATCCACTTGTTGGTGACGACATAGGACATGCGGCCACCGGGGCGCAACAGCCTCAGGCCCTGGTCATAGAAATAAACGTAAAGGTCCGCTGTGCCGCTGTAGGTGTCGGGATAGGCTCGCTTGAGGGCGGGCTTGATCTCCTTGATCAGCTCCTGGCGCACGTAGGGGGGATTGCCGATGACGGCATCGAAGCCGCCATGCAGCTCGACGCTCTCCCACTGGCTCCACATGCCGGGAAACGCGACCTGCCAGTGCAGGAAGCGGGCGTCGTTGAAGTTCGCTCGAAGGGCAGGCAACCATTCGTCGAGACGCACGGCCAGTTCATGCGGGTCGTACTTCTGACCGTTGGTGATTTCCCGCTTCTTTTTCTCCATCTCGGTTTCAGAGCGGGGTTCCGGGATCTCCAGCTCGATCTCGCCGGTTGCCAGCTTCACCGGATCACCGAACGAACCTTTCGT
>JAHJQI010000013.1 GCA_018819265.1 Alphaproteobacteria bacterium | reverse complement strand
TCGTATCAGTCAACCGCTATCAGGGACTTCTGATCGAAAAGCGGTACTAGATTCAATATTCTACTAGTACCCTTTGCTTTCAGAAGTTCGTCAAGGTGGTTGCCGCGAATGACTCACGAACTTCTGAAAGCGGGTACTAGTGTGGCGTCGCGTCTTAATTGACCGATGGGTGCGGCAGGAAAGGTGTCAATTAAGGCGCGCTGAACGCCACACTAAACCTATGATTTCTCTAGTGGCCCTCATGTCGCGCCTAAATCGTCAGTGGTCGCAGCTATGTTTCGATTTAGGCGCGACGGGCCACTAGTCAGCTTGCGACGTCAATCCGCGGGAGGTGGCCGTGCCGCAGGAAAATTCGTTGAGCTACTCGGTTATCGGCGGACTGGGCGCATTTCTGTGGGCGCTCGTCAGTTCGCTGGCGCTGCTTGTCGTCGAACTGATGGCGGCGCTCTTCACCTACTTTTATCTGGCGATCTTCGAGCGCGAATGGTTCGGCTGGCTGATCGGTCATTCGCGGGAGGTTCTCAATTTCTGCATTGGCCAGATCGAAAGCTGGTTTCCCTCGTTCACCAACGCCGCCAACGCGACGCTGATCGGCGAACTAGCGCCAAAATCGATGCTGCTCTTGCTGATCGGCCTTGTCGTCGGCGCCGCAATCCGGCTCGTCATCTGGCTCGCCCGGCGATTGGCCGGCTTTGACAGGTGACACACCCTTGAATCTGGTCCGACTCGCTGACTTCGGAGTTATTGAATCGCGGCTTGGATCAGTTTTTTTGCTGCCTCGCTGTCCCAATGCGCCGGACCCACGAGACGGCCAAGCTCGCGGCCCTCAGCATTGATGAGCAATGTCGTCGGCATACCGATCACGCGCAGCGCCTTGCTCGACTTGCCCGTCGCATCGACATAGGTGCCAAGCGACTTCACATTGATCTGATCGAGGAATTTTCTGGCAGCTTCGATGCCGCCCCGGTCGAGGCTGAGAGCAACCACCTCGAACTTGTCGCTTCCAAGCTCGGTCTGCAATCGGTCGAGTCCCGGCATCTCTTCGCGGCAGGGCGCGCACCATGTCGCCCATAAATTCAACAGAACGGTCTTGCCCTTGAAATCGGACAGCGTTTTTGGTTGACCTTTGCCGTCCGTAAACTCGAAATCGAGCAATTCTGCGGGTTGTGAGTGTCTGACGAATGCGGTCAATCCGCTTTGCGCAGGTTCGGCGGCCGGAACGACTGCCGTGTCGGCTGTCTCCGCGCCAATTCGCGTGACGGCGTTGTCAGGAGGTGTGGCGGTAAAGTATACCGCCGCCAGAGCCAACAGCGCGAGCGTCGACGCGATCCAAGATATCGCTGAGGGCGAAATCGCCCGGGTTGCGCGCTGGGAGGGCTCGTTCTGGCTTCGTTCCATCGCTTCGTTCGATCCCGGTTGTGTTGTCAACATGTTAGTCTCGCCCGTCGGCATACGCGTCCGGCGGTCAGCGGGCCACCCAAAACGGAGCACGATGCCGTGAGCGACAGTGACGCGAACAAGATGTGGGGTGGCCGCTTCAAAATGTCACCAGCTGAGATCATGGAACGCATTAACGCGTCCATCGACTTCGATCAGCGCCTGGCCAGAGACGATCTTGCTGGCTCCAAGGCACATGCAGCCATGCTGGCGGCGACCGGAATTATATCAAATGGCGATAAGGCGGCAATCTATAAAGGCCTTGATCAGGTCGCCGACGAGATCGCGGCAGGTACGTTCCAATACTCGCGCGCCCTCGAAGATGTCCATATGAACATCGAGTCGCGGCTGCAAGAGCTGATTGGCGAACCGGCCGGACGTCTTCACACCGCACGCTCCCGCAACGATCAGGTGGCCACCGATTTCCGCCTTTACGTCCGCGGCGGGCTGGACGCCTTCGTGACCGCATTGGCGGGGCTGCAGGTCGTGTTGGCGCGCAAGGCAAGGACCCACGCGGCAACCGTGATGCCGGGCTTCACGCATCTGCAGCCGGCCCAGCCGGTCACCTTCGGGCATCATCTTCTGGCCTACGTCGAGATGTTCTCCCGCGACCGTGGCCGCTTCCAGGATGCCCGCGTACGCTTGAACGAATGCCCGCTCGGCGCCGCGGCACTCGCGGGAACCTCTTTCCCGATCGACCGTCATGCAACCGCCAACGCACTTGGCTTCGACCGGCCGACCGCCAACTCACTCGATTCTGTGTCGGACCGCGACTTCGTCCTGGAGACGCTTGCGGCGGCCACCATCTGCGCAGTGCATCTCTCCCGCATGGCCGAAGAGATCGTTCTCTGGGTGACGCCGCAGTTCGGTTTCCTCAAGCTTTCCGACCGCTTCACCACCGGCTCCTCGATCATGCCGCAAAAGCGCAACCCAGACGCCGCCGAGTTGTGTCGCGCCAAGGTTGGGCGGATCGCCGGCGCCCTCAACAGCCTCGTCATCGTCATGAAGGGGCTGCCGCTTGCCTATTCCAAGGACATGCAGGAGGACAAGGAAGTCGCATTCGACGCCTTCGACAGCCTCAACCTCGCCATTGCCGCAATGACCGGCATGGTGGAGGATATGCAACCCCAGCCCGAAGCGATGCGCAAGGCGGCCGGTTACGGCTATTCGACGGCCACCGATCTGGCCGACTGGCTGGTCCGCGAACTCAAGATGCCGTTCCGCCAGGCCCACCATGTCACGGGCTCGATCGTGGCGCTCGCCGAGAAAGACGGCGTCGACCTGGCCGGACTGCCGCTCGCCGCAATGCAGTCGGTCGAACCGCGCATCACCGACGCCGTCTTTTCGGTTCTGAGCGTCGAAAACTCGGTCGCGAGCCGCACCAGTTATGGGGGAACAGCGCCACACAACGTTGAAAAAAGCGCGGCTGACTGGGTCAGCCGGTTGGAAAAGGAACAACAGACGGGCTAAGTCTGAAATTGGCCACACGAACATGGACTGGACGAGGGTTCCGGGCGGACGCCCGGGAACGGTGAGTCCGGGTCGTTAGACGAGAGCCCGCTACAAGGTTAGGCGCCAAGAGCATGTCGAGCGTTAGAACGATTGCTGTCCTGCTGTTCGCTGTCGCGCTGCCGCTTGCGGGCTGTGGCGTGAAAGGTTCGCTCGACGCGCCGCCGGAAGCGAAAGCCGCGGGCACGGCGACATCGCCCGATGCCCGGGGGACCGCTGAAAACTCTTCCGGTCCGAAAAAGGAACACAAGCCCTTCATTCTCGACGGCCTCCTGCGTTAGAGTTCGATGAAGGCAGCGGCTCTGCGGATGGGGACGCGGCCCTGTCGCCGTCCTTTTTGATTCTAGCGCCGTTAACGGGCTTCCATGCATCACTTCACGTACAAGGCCGGCATCCTGCATGCCGAGGACGCCGATCTCGTCAGCATCGCCGACGCTATCGGAACGCCGTTTTATTGCTATTCGACCGCCACCCTTGAGCGCCACTACCGCGTCCTCGCCGAAGCTTTCGCCGAAGAGGACGCACTTGTTTGCTTTGCCGTGAAGGCGAATTCGAACCAGGCCGTCCTCGCCACGCTGGCACGCCAAGGGGCCGGCATGGACGTCGTCTCCGAAGGCGAACTGCGCCGCGCCCGCGCCGCCGGGGTCCCCGCCGACAAGATCATCTTCGCAGGCGTTGGCAAGACCCGCGGCGAGATGGCCTACGCGCTGAACGAGGGCATCCTCGGCTTCAACGTCGAGAGCGAGCCTGAGCTGCGCGCCTTGAGCGAAGTCGCGGGCGGATTGGGCCGCAAGGCGCCCGTCGCCATCCGCGTCAATCCCGACGTCGATGCGAGGACGCATGCCAAGATCTCGACCGGCAAGTCGGAGAACAAGTTCGGCGTCCCCTTCGCCGACGCACGCGCGCTCTACGCCGAAGCCGCCGGACTGCCTGGGATCGACATCGCCGGCATCCACATGCACATCGGCAGCCAGATCACCGACCTGGCCCCGATGCGTTCGGCCTTCACCTTGATGGCCGATCTGGCCCGAACCCTGATCGCCGACGGCATCGCGTTGCGGCACCTCGATCTCGGCGGCGGTCTTGGCATTCCCTGTGAACCTAACGGCCCGGTGCCGCCGTCGCCGGCCGATTATGCCGCCGTCGTCAAGGAATGCCTCGGCGGCCTCGGGCTGAAACTGGTGTTGGAGCCGGGCCGCATGATTGCCGGCAACGCTGGCATCCTCGTCACCCGCGTCATCCACATGAAGGAGGGCGCCGACAAGACCTTCCTCATCGTCGATGCGGCCATGAACGATCTCATCCGCCCGACGCTTTACGATGCCTATCACGACGTCTGGCCGGTCGTTGAGGAACTGAAGTCGATGCCGCCGGTTATCCAGGACGTCGTTGGGCCGGTTTGCGAAACCGGTGATTATCTCGCGCTCGACCGCTCGCTGCCGCCCTTCAAGGAGGGCGATCTTTTGGCCCTGATGTCGGCAGGCGCGTACGGCGCGGTGATGTCATCGACATACAATAGCCGGTTACTGATCCCGGAAGTCATGGTTTGCGGCGAAGACGTCGCCGTCGTCCGCCCGCGCCCGACATTCGACGAACTCATCGCAGACGATCGGTTGCCGGGCTGGTTGCGATGAAAGCGGACCTTGCGACGTCGGCCGTAAGCAAACAAAAAGTGAACAGAAGCCTTCGGAAAATTGAGGATCGCGTTGACCGGTCCATGCTAATGTGATGCTCATGAAAATCGCTCGCCCTTCCGATAACGCCCGCTCATCCATGCCCGGACGCACTGTCGTTTCGGCGCGCGCTCATGCCGATCAGGCCCTCGAACGCAAGGTCGAGCGCAGCCGCTGGATGCTGTTCCTGGAGCGGATGTGGCCGAGGGTCTGGCTGATTCTGGCGGTAGCTGCCGCCTTCGTCGGCCTCTCGATGACCGGCATCTGGCCGATGCTCGATCCCCTGGTGCACAAGGCCGTGCTCGGCGTCTTCGCGCTTGCGCTCGCGATCGCGTTGATCATCGCCGTCCGCACCCCATGGCCGTCCCGCGACGAGGGCCTGAAACGCCTCGAAAAGCTTTCCGGCATGCCGCACCGGCCGGCATCGTCTTATGACGACACCCTGACGGCCGGTGATTCCGATCCCGCAACCCGGGCCGTCTGGCAGGCGCATCGCCAGCGGCTCGCAGCCCTCCTTGGCAAACTCCGCGTCGTTGCTCCCCGTCCCGATACCCCCCGCCACGATCCCTGGGCCTTGCGCGCCGCACTAGTTGTCGGCGTCGTCGCACTGACCGCGCTTGCCGGCGAGCAATGGTCCGACCGGCTGGCCTCCGCATTCCGTATCGCCGAGCCTGTGACAATTGCTTCGAAGCTGCGCATCGACGCCTGGGTCACCCCGCCGGGCTATACGGCAAAAGCGCCCGTGATGCTGGCCGATGGCGGCAAGAGTGCCAAAGCCAACAAGTCCGACATCGCAGCGCTGGGACTGGTCGAGGTGCCGCAGGGCAGCCAGTTGATCGTGCGCACCAGCGGCGAGGGCGCCGGCGACGTCCGGCTTGAAATCGCAGGCGCCGGCGAAGAGGTCGCAACCGTAACGGCCGACGCCGCCAAGACCCCCGGTGGCGTCGTCAAGGACGTCGCCGAGTTGCGCTCCGAACTCAATTCGTCCGCCCGCGTGCGTTTGATGCACGGCGGCAGCGAAGTCGCTGCGTGGACGTTCTCGGTCGCCACCGACCTCGCGCCGACGATCGAACTCACCAAGATGCCGAAACCGACCGGCCGCGGGTCCATGAAGCTGGAATACCAGGTCGCCGACGACTACGGCGTCGTCTCTGCCCGTGTGAAAGTCGCCAAGGCCGAGACCGAGGAGCAGGATCCAGGCACCGCCTGGGCGCGCAAGGACACCCTGCGCGGACCTCGCCTTCCCCTGTCGCGACCGCCCGAACTCGCCTTGCAGCTGCCCAAAGCCAACGCCCGCGAGGGCGAAGGCGTCACCCACCTCGAACTCGGCGACCACCCGTGGGCGGGTCTCAAGGTCGTCATGACGCTGGAAGCGAGCGATGCCGCCGGGCAGATTGGCCGTTCGAAGCCGGTCGAGATGGAATTGCCGCAGAGAATCTTCAAGAAGCCTTTCGCGCGCGCCATCATCGAGCAGCGGCGCAAGCTCGTCGAGGATTCGCGTAATGGTGGTTCTGTCGTGCAGGCGCTTGAGGCGCTCACCATGGAGCCGGAAGGCTTCATTGACGACGTGCAGGTCTACCTGGGATTGCGCACCGCCGGCTATCGCTTGCAGCGCGACGAAACGCGCCCCGGCCTCGACAGCGTCATCGAGCAATTGTGGGACGTTGCGCTGCGCATCGAGGACGGCGATCTCAGCGATGCCGAGCGTCGTTTGCGCGAGGCCCAGGAAAAGCTCTCGAAGATGCTGCAGGACGGCGCCTCCGATGACGAAATCAAGGAGGCGATGGAGGAACTGCGAACCGCCCTCAACGACTACCTGCAAAAGCTGGCCCAGGAGGCCAAGGAGAATCCGACCCTGCCGGCCGGCCAGAACAGCGAGCAGCAGCAACTGAGCCAGAACGATCTCGAACGCATGATGAAGGAGATCGAGGAAATGGCGAAGTCGGGTGCACGCGACGCCGCTCAGCAGATGCTGAGCGAACTGCGCGACTTGCTCGACAAGCTCCAGACCGCCGAGCAGAAAAATGCCCAGGACGAATTGAGCATGCAGCAGATGGAGATGATGAAGGATCTGGGCGACATTGTCGGCAAGCAGCAACGCTTGATGGACGATACCTTCTCCGAGCAGCGCGAAGGCCAGCAGGGCCAGCAGGAGGGCGAGCAAGGCCAGAAGCAGGGCCAGCAGCAGGGCCAGCAACAAGGCCAGCAACAGGGCCAGCAGGGCCAGCAGCGCCGTGGGCCGCAAGGACAAGCTCAGGGCGGCAAAGGTGAACAAGGCCAACGCGGCCAGAACGGGCGCGGCCAGCTCGGCGAACGCCAGCAGGAGCTTCGCAACCGCCTGGGCCAGTTGCAGCGCGACATGCAAGGCGCAGGCATGGGCCAGCCCGGCGAAATGGACGAGGCGCAGCAGGCCATGCGCAATGCCGAGCAAGCCCTGAAACAAGGTGATCTCGACGGTGCCACGCAGGAGCAGTCGCGTGCGCTGGATCAACTCCGCAAGGGTGCGCAGCAGATGGCCCAGGAGATGATGCAGAACATGCCTCAGCGCTACGGTCAGAACGGCGATACGCCGCGTGATCCGCTGGGCCGTCCGCAGCGCTCGAGCGGTCCCGATCAGGGGAGCTCCGTCAAAGTGCCGGACGAGATCGACACCCAGCGCGCCCGTGAACTTCTCAACGAGTTGCGCCGCCGGCTCGGCGAAGCCCAGCGTCCGCAGGAAGAGCTCGAATACATCGAGCGCCTGCTGCGGTTCTACTGACAAGCAACACTCGGCTGGCGAGCCGCTGGCTCACGCGCGGGCTTTTTGCAACCGCTCATCTCGCCATGTCGGTGTTTGGGCCACAGCGGCGCGAAATTTGGACTGGTGCGGAAGCCGCGAATTGACCTTGCCGGCTGTGCGGCTAAGTTCGAACGACCGTCGGGGGACGGTGAGTTCGACAACCCGTACCGGTGCTGAACCGCTCGACAACCAAACCAGCTGACGGCGAACGGGATCTGGTGTGAGGCCCGCTAGGTATTGCGGCGACCGCCTGTCTGCTGGCGGCGAACGCATGCCGGTGCGTTCGGGAGGAGCTTCCGCAAAACACCGAGCCGGATCCGGCCAATCGGCCGGTTCCGAGCCAACGTGCGTGCGCGGCAAGCGTTCAGGTTGTGTAATGGACATTCAGGATCTGCGAATCTTTGACCGCGTCGCGGCGCTGCAAAATCTGTCTGCGGTCGGCAATGAGTTTTCGCTGACGCCCGGCACGATCTCCAAGCGCTTGCAATCGCTTGAAGACGAAATCGGCGCCCGCTTTTTCACCCGCTCGACGCGGTCGATCCGCATCACCGAGGAGGGCCGGATCTTTCTCGAACATGCCCAGCGGATGCTTTCCGAGTTCGATGCGGCGAAGGCCAGCGTCGACGGCAATCGCGGCAGCCCGCGCGGATTGATCAGGATGAGCGTGCCGCCGCGCATCGGCAACCGCGATATCGCTGCCGGCCTCTCAGCCTTCATGGCAGCCTACCCGGAGATCGATGTCCACGCCGAAGTCTGCGACCGCGCCAGCGGCGCCGGCGAAGACGGTTTCGACATCACCATCAAGACGGGCGCGCTGCTCGATAGCTCGCTGATTGCGAAGCGCCTCGCCGACGACCCGATGATCATCGTCGCGTCGCCCGATTACCTCAAACTCAACGGCACGCCGACGACGCCGCAGGATCTCGAACGCCACTCCTGCCTCGTTCATGCCGACATCTGCCACTGGCCCTTCCGGCGCAAGTCGGCCGACCGCTCTGTGCGCGTCGGCGGCCGCATGCGCTCGAACGATATCGGACTTCTGCGCCGCGCGGCCCGCGATGGGCTTGGACTGGTGCGGGTCTCGGCGGCCCTCGTCGATGACGACGTCAAGGCCGGCTATCTCGTGCCCGTGCTGACCGAATTCGATACCTCGGGCGACAGTGCCGTGTGGGCCATCTTCCCCAGGACCAAGCATATGCTGCCGCGCCTGCGCGCGTTTCTCGATTTCCTGTCTGACTGGCTCAAGGAGCCCGGGCAGCAAAACGGCAAGATCGACCTTGGGCGGCCTGCAACCGACTCCGCCGACGCTTTCTTCGCCACGAGCCAGGGTGCCGGCGACGGGTCCCCTTCGCGGCGGCGAACCGGAATAGAACCAGCGAGCACGGGCCAGCGCTCCAAGTCGACGCTTCGGCCGCGCAAGGGCCGGCCTCGCAGCGGCGCGACGGCATAGACACGTTCATGGGAAATCGAAAGGTTCGAAGGCGGCGCGGTTTCTCCGCGCCATGCGCCGCCACCGTAGATCTGGCAGCCCGGGTGGTTTCTTCAGGCGAATTCTAGTGTTCCGGTTCCGACATTTGCCACCCGTTGCAGCAGGTCTAAGAGCAAATGTCGGAACCATAAGGAACACTAGCAAGCCTATGATTCTAGTGTAGCTATTACATCTAACGTTTGGTCGATACGCCAGCCGCTAGTGGGCACCAAACGTTAGATGCGCTACACTAGCGCTGGACGTCGAATGTGTAGGTTGCACCGAACAGCGCCGAAAATTGGTCTTCGCTTTCGACGATCGGGCTGTCCGCCGCATCTCCCACGAGCCGGCCGTATC
This sequence comes from Alphaproteobacteria bacterium, assembly GCA_018819265.1. GTDB lineage: Bacteria > Pseudomonadota > Alphaproteobacteria > Rhizobiales > Hyphomicrobiaceae > Filomicrobium. Next base: position 21,426 of record JAHJQI010000013.1, on the reverse strand, counting down.
GAACGCCGCTTTTCAGCTGCCAGCGGTCGCTGACATCCCAGGTGAGTCCCAGTTCAAGATGCACGTCCTTGATGCCGGCGTCGGCATCATAGGCAGCCAGACGAGCCGCGGAACCGAGGGACTGAGCGCGCGTGATGCCGAAGTAGGAGTCGGTGTAGTTGTCGTCGGCAAAGGTGGTGCCGACGCGGGCCGTGCCCCTCCAGCTTGCAGAAAACGCCCTTTGCACCTCGGCGCCGAACCGGATCTGATATCCGTCGTCATTGCCGGTGACAATCTGGTGATACGAGACGTCGAAAAGCACCGGCCCGACATGGTAGCCAGCATAGGCGCCAAGCACCAGGCCGTCGTCGACATCTCCCAGCCCGCGCAGCAAGTCGCCGTCCTCCTCGTCGCGTCCGAAAGCATATCCGGCCAGCGGCCCGATCTCGAATCCGCCAGCCTCGAAAAGCTTGAACCGGACATCGTCCGCGCCGCGCACCTTGATCCGTCCGCCAAGATCGTTGCCGCCGAACTTCGGAAACACGATTGGAAAGCCGAACGCTTCGTATTCGTCCGAACCCTCGTACTTCGGCTTGACCCCGACCATTCCGCCAACGCCGAGACCGAAGCCCCCGCCGTCGGCCGGGCCATAGCCGTATGTTGCGTCCTGTGCGCTGGCAGGCGCCGGGCCTACCATAATCGCACCGGCTGTGAGTGCGGCAGCTCCGGCCGTCAGGGCGGCAAATCCGAAGAGTTCGAATGTAAAACGGCGAATCATATGGCCTCTCAGGGAACTTCTGCCGTAGTGAATAGCAGTCAACGTTCGTCGATGGTTAACGGATTGCCTTGGGCCGCCGACGAGCAGCCCGATTATCCCCAGCCTGTGGCAGAAGAGCCTTCGAAACCTGCAACAAACTGCACAACGCTCAGGCAATCGCCGGACTGCGGTTGCGCCGGCAACAACAGCGCCATCCTCGCGCCGCGGCTCCAAATCCCCTTCGTCAGCTGCTCACTCGGACGTACGACCCCGGAGCATCCTCGATCGCCCCCAGAACCTGCCCCGGTTCGCGCGGGGCGACGTCTTTGCCCGACTGCTTCGTCAGCCACTCGATCCAGTAGGGCCACCACGAGCCTGGCGTTTCGCGGGCCATCGCCATCCAGTCGGGAAGCGACTCGGCGGCGGCTTTCGAGGCCGTCCAATACTGGTATTTCACCTTCGCGGGTGGATTGACGACACCGGCAATGTGGCCCGAACCGGCGACCACCAGTTCAACCGGCCCGCCGAACAGCTGCGCGCCGATGAACACCGACTGCGCCGGCGCGATGTGGTCTTCCTTGGTTGCAAGATCGAACACCGGGATCTTGATGTCGCTGAGACAGACCTTCTCGCCGGCGATTTCCAGTTCGCCCTTGGCCAGTTTGTTCTCGTGATAGAACTCCCGCAGATAGTAATGGTGGTTGGCCGCCGGCATACGGGTCGAATCCTGGTTCCAATAGAGCAGGTCGAACGGGAACGGTTTCTTGCCGAGCATGTAATTGTTGACGATGTAGGGCCAGACGAGGTCTTTTGGCCGCATCATGTTGAACACGTTCGCCATCCGCGATCCGTCGAGGTAGCCGCGTTCCGCCATCATCTCGTCGAGGCTGGCCAGCTGGGCGTCGTCGATGAACAGGAGAAGGTCGCCGGCCTTGGTGAAATCGACCTGCGTCGTCAGGAACGTGACGGATCGGAACATGTTTTCGCGGCGCTTCGACAGATAGGCGAGTGTCGTCGCAAGCAGCGTTCCGCCAACGCAGTAGCCAAGGCCGTTGATCCGTTCCTGACCGGTTTCCTTCTGCACGGCCTCGGCGGCTGCCAGCACGCCGCGGGTCATATAGTCGTCGAAGCGAATGTCCGAGAGCGATTCATCCGGGTTGACCCAGGAGATGACGAACACCGTGAATCCCTGGTCGACGACGTACTTGATGAAGCTCTTGGCCGGCGTCAGATCGAGGATATAGAACTTGTTGATCCACGGCGGCACGATCAACAGCGGCGTCTCATGCACGGTTTCCGTCGTCGGGGTGTACTGGATGAGCTGCAGGATCTCGTTCTGGAACACCACCTTGCCCGGCGTGGTAGCGAGATTGCGGCCGACTTCGAAGGCTTCGAGGTCGGTCTGGCTGATCTTCAGGAGATCGCCCGACTTCTTCATGTCTTCGGCCAGATTGATGATGCCGTTGACGAGGTTCCCGGCATCCGTCTTGAAGGTTTCGCGCACGACTTCCGGGTTCGTCATCGGGAAGTTCGACGGCGACAACGCGCTGGAAAGCTGCCGGAAATGGTATTCGGCCCGCTGCCGGTCGCGCTCCGACAGCCCGTCGGTGGATTTCAGCATGTCGTCGGCCCAGCGGCTGGTGACGAGATAGGCCTGCTTCCAGAAGTCGAAGTAGGGGTTCGCCGACCAGTCGGGGTCTTTGAAGCGGTTGTCGCCGGCATCCGGTTCGGCGACGGGTTCGGGCGTATCGCCCATCATCCGCATCAGCGAATTGTTCCAGATGGCAGCATAATCGCGCATCAGCTGCGCCTGGGCTTCGGCGAGCTTGGCCGGATCGTGCGTCATCCAGTAGGCGATCAGTTCGTTCAACGTTTTCGATGCGTCCTGGATTTCGCTGGCGGTCGAGAACGGGGTCTGCTTGTTATCGGCCCGGTCCATGAAGTCGCCCATCACTTTGCTGGCGCCTTCCAGGAACTGCAGCATGTTCTGGGCGAACTGATCGGGATTCGTGATTTGGTAGTTGGCCAGATCCACCGTGCTGCGGTCTGTTTCGTCGGTCATGGTCGCTGTTCGCCTTCGTTCATTGTTGCCGCTGGGCCCTGCCGATGCGGGGCCTGCCGGTCTGAATCGTCTTGCGGAGAATTTACGAATAACTTAGTTCTTTGACAGCCCTTGCGGCAACGCAACATTAGTTAGCCGGCCGATCCGCGCATAGGATGCGGTCGACTGGCGCACAGCCGCGAATTCGGGTCAAGGGGAGCGCTTAATCGCAAATGCGGGAACTTGGGCGGGATGTTTGGAAGCACTTGGCGGTAATTGCTGCCGTCGTTGCTGCGGCGGTAGCTGCGGCGGGGTGCGGTGTGTCGAGCCCGGTGATCGCCCTTCCTGCGATTGATCACACCCGTCCGGCGACGCTACTCAACGAAAAGCAGAAGGACAAGGCCCTGAAGGAGATGGACAAGCTCGCCGAAGACCAGCATCAGCGGGCCGCCAGGATCACCCCGATCACTTACAGGATCCCCGAGAAAAACCCCTGACGCCGTATCGAAGCTTGCGGGATTGAGGCTGAGGCCCTGGACGAGTCCACGGCGAAAGGCGTATTTAGATTGGACCGGCGTGCCCCGAAGCGGCGCAACGGAGACCCGGCCAGCAAGAACAACGCGATTGACCCGTGGGTTTTTTTGAGTGCGGCGCCGCCCCTCAAGGCCGGCGGATCAATTCTGCATCGCAACGAGAGAACAGCCCGTGATCGAGGAATTCCACTCCATCAAGCGCCTGCCGCCCTACGTTTTCGCTGAAGTCAACCGGTTGAAGGCGGCCGCCCGGGCCAATGGCGCCGATATCATCGACCTCGGCATGGGCAACCCCGATCTGCCGACGCCCCAGCACATCGTCGACAAGCTTGTCGAGACGGTCGCGAAGCCGCGCACGCATCGCTACTCCGCCTCCAAGGGCATTCCCGGTTTGCGGCGTGCGCAGGCCGCCTACTACGACCGCCGTTTCGGCGTGAAGCTCAATCCCGAGACGCAGGTGATCGCCACCCTCGGCTCCAAGGAGGGCTTCGCCAACATGGCGCAGGCCATCACCGCGCCGGGCGACGTCATCCTCGTGCCCAACCCAACATACCCGATCCACGAGTTCGGCTTCATCATCTCAGGCGCCGCCATCCGCCACGTGCCGGCCGGCAACGGCGAGGATTTTCTGCGCGCCCTCGAGCGGGCCTGGAGCCATTCGGTGCCGAAGCCCCTGGCGGTGGTGCTGAACTTCCCCTCCAATCCGACATCGATGGTCGCAAGCCTCGATTTCTACAAGGACGCGGTCGCGCTCGCCAAGAAACTCGATCTGATCGTCCTTTCCGATATCGCCTACGCGGAAATCTATTTCGAGGACAACCCGCCGCCGTCGATCCTCCAGGTGCCCGGCGCCATCGATGTCGCCGTCGAGTTCACCTCGCTGTCGAAGACCTACAACATGCCCGGCTGGCGCATGGGCTTCGCGGTCGGCAACGAGCGCCTCATCGGCGCGTTGGCGCGAGTCAAGTCCTACCTCGACTATGGCGCCTTCACGCCGATTCAGGTGGCCGCGAGCGCCGCGCTCAACGGCCCGCAGGACTGCGTCGACGAGATCCGCAACGTCTACCGTGCTCGCCGCGATTGCTTGGTCGAGTGCTTCGCGCGCGCCGGCTGGGACGTGCCGCCGCCGCCGGCGACGATGTTCTGCTGGGCGCCGATTCCAGAGCCATTCCAGCACCTCGGCTCGGTGGGATTCTCCAAGCTGCTGATCGAGAAGGCCGACGTTGCCGTCTCCCCCGGTCTCGGCTTCGGCGAATACGGGGAGGGTTATGTCCGCATCGCGCTGGTCGAAAACGAGCAGCGCATCCGTCAGGCCGGCCGCAATTTGAAGAAGTTCTTCTCCGACGAGCAGAAAACCATGAAGAACGTCATTCCGTTGAGCCAGAAAGCCAGCCGCTGACCGGAAGTATTGCAACATCCGACCTGACGGAGTCGCTTTCAGCGATTCACATGTCGGATAAAGTTGCTCTAGGTGTCGGAGTCGGAACACTAGGCAGTTTTACAACGCACGAGGACATCTGCACCCCGCAATGAGTGAACCTCTCAAACTCGGCGTCGCCGGGCTCGGCACGGTGGGTGCCGGTCTCCTGCAACTCATCGACACCCATGGCGCCCGTCTTGCCGCCATCCTGCCGCGGCCACTGGCGGTCACCGCCGTGTCTGCCCGCTCGCGCGCCAAGGACCGCGGTGTCTCGCTCGACGAAATGCGCTGGTTCGACGACCCGGTCGCGCTTGCTGTCGATCCCGGCATCGATGTGTTCGTCGAATTGATGGGTGGCGAGGACGGGCCGGCGAAGGCCGCGATCGAGGCCGCGCTGAGTGCCGGCAAGCACGTCGTCACCGCCAACAAGGCGCTGCTCGCCAAGCACGGCGTGGCGCTGGCACGGCTGGCGGAGAAGAATTCCGTCGCGCTCAATTTCGAGGCCGCCGTCGCCGGAGGCATTCCGGTCATCAAGACCATGCGCGAAGCCTTCATTCCCAACAAGGTTTCGCGCGTCTATGGCATCCTCAACGGCACCTGCAACTACATCCTGACCGTCATGGAGGAGGACCGGCGCTCGTTCGCCGACGTCTTGAAGGAAGCCCAGGAGATGGGCTACGCGGAAGCCGACCCGACGTTCGACGTCGGCGGTTTCGATACCGGCCACAAGCTCGCGCTGATGACGAGCCTCGCCTTCGGCACCGAAGTCTCCGCTGATCAGATCCACGTCGAAGGCATCGAGACCATCACCGAAGCCGATATCGAGGCCGCCCGCGAACTCGGCTATCGCATCAAGCTTCTCGGCGTCGCGATTGAGACGCCGAGCGGCATCGAGGCGCGCGTCCATCCGGCGATGGTCTCAACGCATTCGGCCATCGCGGAAGTCTCCGGCGTCACCAATTGCGTCGCCCTCGACGGCGACTTCACCGGTCCGTTGCTTCTCGTCGGCGCGGGTGCGGGCGGCAAGCCGACAGCGGCTGCGGTTGCAAGCGACATCGTCGACATTGCCCGCGGCATTGTGCTGCCGCCCTTCATCACCCCGGCCGATCGTCTCACCGTGCACCGCCGCGCCAGGATCGACGAGCATTGCGGCGCCTACTACCTGCGCCTGTCGGTGCGCGACGAACCGGGCGCCATGGCCGGCATCGCCAAGTGCATGGGCGACGAGGGTGTCTCCCTTGAGAGCGTCGTCCAGCGCCGCGAGATGAAGGCGCTGCCCGGCAGCGGCAAGCCGACGCCGGCCGGCGGCGCGGCGACCGTGATCATGATCACCCACGAGACGACCGAGGACGCCATCCGCCGTGCGGTCACGGCCATCGAGACGAACGACAAGGTGACCACCCGCCCCCAGGTCATCCGCATCGAAAAGCTGTAGAGTCCAGCTAAGGCCGACTGCCGCCTGACTGCGGCTCAGCGGCGTCCAAGCTTGCCGAATTCATTGTCCAAAAGCTTGCGGATCTTTTTCGCACCACCGCGCAAGGCTGCTTCGACGTTGGCGTCGTTGTGCGTCACCGTCTGCGGGTTCATTCCCTCGGGCCGCGCCTCTATGGTGCAACGGATATCGGCAGCCCCGCCCTTGGCACCATTCACGTCGACCAGATGCACCTCAATCCGGGTAAGGCGTCTCGTTAGATGACCGAGCGCCGACACAACGCTGTTTTCGGCGACTTCGGCCAACCGGGCATCGCCCTGGATGTTCGCATCGGTGTTCAGCTGAAACTGCATGGCGTCTCTCCTGTGCTTGATCGTCCAACAGCATGTAGGGTTCCGGAGGCACCTTCGGTAGCCTTGTCTGCTTGAAGCAGCTAAGCGATATGCCGTGGCCAGCGATTATATCGTCGAGTTGACTTGAGCCGCGAGCTTCGATCTAGCGCAACGGTACCGGCTGTCTCATCAGGCATGCCGACTTCTGTCGACCTTGAACGCCTTGTTAACGTCCGTTGAAATGCACCGTCCCAAGGCCGGCGACATCATAGCCCGTCAGTTCGCCCGCCTTGGTATGGAACGCCTTGCTTCGCGTGAACTTGAACAGCGATTGCAGCGGCGGTTCGAAGTAGCTGCGCCGGTCGATCAGGAGATCGAACCGCTCCTCGGTGATTGGTACGAATTCCAGCCGGTACTGACCAGCGAGCGCGCCGAGGCCGAACGCGGCATCCGCCTTGCCTTCCTGCACTGCCAGCACCGCATCGGCTTCCGACAGCGCGGGCGCGGTGACCAGAACGTCGTTGCCCGATAGTCCGGCTGCCGCAAGCAGATGTTCGAACAGCACCTGAGTGCCGGCTGCAGCCTGGCGGGGAACGATTCTATGTCCCCTGAGATCCGCCATCGAGACGATGCCATGCGGGTTGCCGCCGCCAACGATCAGTCCGCGCTGACGCCGCGCCCACTCGACGAGGACGACCGCTTCACCGCCGAGCCTGCGCGCGACTTCGGGCGCGTTCCAGTCGTCGTGTTCGGGTGAATAGATGTGCAGGCCCGTCGCGATGCCCTCGCGCGCGCCGTAGCGTTCCAGCCCGTCGCGGCTGGAATCGAAGTAGCTCGCGAGCCCGGAGCGGCATTCGCGCAAGGCCCATTCGAGCAGCGGATCGTGGCTTCCGAGCACGACGCCTGGCCGCGGCTTGGCCGAAGCCAGATCGCCGGCTTCGGTGTGTTCGGCAAGCCAGGCATCGATGGCCTCCCTCGGGAACAATAGCTTGCCCGTCGCGCGCGTGCACGGGACTTCTCCGGCGGCAGCCATGTCGTAGACCTTGCGCTCTTTGAGCCGGAGCAGGTCGGCGAGTTCTTTTGTCGTGAGGAATCTGTCCATGCGTGCGGCTGGTCCCATCGATTCATGGCGGATGAAACAATTCGAACCGGATTATGCCGGATTTTGCAACTGAAGATAAGGTGGCGGAGGCGCTGCTAAGCCGGTTTCACCGGCACAGTCTTCGCCATCGGCCGGATGACGAACACCGCCGCCATGACAAGCATGATGCCGACGACCTGGACCGCCCCGAGCGTCTCGCCGAACAAGCCGGCTGCCATCAGCGCCGTCGTCGGCGGCACCAGGTAGAACAGGCTCGTCACCCTCGAGACTTCGCGCGCACGGATCATCAACATCAGGAGCCCGATCGCGCCGATCGACAGCACGATGACCAGCCACGCCAGCGCCAGCCCGAATTCCAGCGTCCAGTCGATCTGCATGGTTTCGGTAAACGGTGCCAGCACGATCGCCGATACAAAGGCTGCAGCGTATTGCGCGATCGTGAGCGCCACGAGGTCGCCGTTCATGCCGTGCGCCTTCTGGTTCAGGGTTCCAACCGTAATGCCGAGCAGGGCGACGGAGACGCTGACGAGCGCCAGGGTGCTGATCGCTTGATTGGCCGCGACATCGCCAAGTTTTGGACCAAGCACCAGCATCACTCCGATCATCCCGAGAAACAGCCCTGCCCAATGGCGCCTTCCGGGCCATTCCCCGAAGAGCGGGCCGGCCAGCACGGCGGTCAGGATCGGCTGCGTCGAAACCAAAATTGCGACGAGCCCTGCCGCCATTCCCTCGCGCAAGGCTGCGAGCACCCCTCCGAGATAGGCGGTGTGGATCAGCAGCCCTGTGAGCGCCGCCTGGACCATCACCCGCCGCGATGGCCACGCCGTTTTGCGCATCAGCGCCCACGGCACCAGGATGCACAACACGCACGCAAACCGCACGGCCAGGAAGCTGAACGGTTCGGCGTGTTGCGCGCCGAACTTCGAGGCGATGAATCCGGTTGACCAGAGGAGGACGAACAGCAGCGGTGCGAGGCGCAACAACATGGCGATGTCTCAAAAGAACGCCCGCCCGCAGTCTTGCGGGCGGGCCAAGCCTTGCAGCTTGCCGGCTCATATATGCCGGATCGATTGATCGCGTCGAGTGGCCGGTTAACCGAACCGCGACTGGCTGGCTTCGCGGGTATCTTCCAGCGTGCGCAGCCCGGTCGTGGGCGCCGACACCAGCACGGCCATGTTGCCGGGCTTGTGCTCGTTCTTCCACATCCGCATGTGTGCTTTCGGAATCTGCGTCCACGGGAACACTTCCGACATGCACGGATCGATGCGCCGTTCGACCACCAGCCGGTTGGCCTGCGAGGCTTGCTTGAGGTTGGCGAAATGCGATCCCTGCACGCGCTTCTGATGCATCCAGAGATAACGCGCATCCATCGTCAGGTTGTAGCCTGTGGTCCCCGCGCAGATGACGACCATGCCGCCGCGCTTGACCAGGAATACCGACAGCGGGAATGTCGCTTCGCCGGGGTGCTCAAAGATGAAATCGGGATTGTTGCCCTTGCCGGTGACATTCCAGATGGCCTTGCCGAAGTCGCGCGCCGCCTTGCTCCAGGCGTTGAATTCGGGGCTGTTGACCTTTGGCAATTGCCCCCAGCAGCCTTCGAAGTCCTTGCGGTTGATGACGCCTCTGGCGCCGAGCTGCAGGACGAAGTCGCGCTTGTCGTCCTCGGAAACGACGCCGATGGCGTTGGCCCCGCCGGTCGCGCACAGCTGCACGGCCATCGAGCCCAGCCCGCCTGAGGCGCCCCAGATGAGGACGTTGTGTCCCGGCCGCAGGACGTGCGGGCGGTGGCCGTAAAGCATGCGGTAGGCGGTCGCCAGCACGAGCGTGTAGCAGGCGCTCTCTTCCCAGGTCAGGTGCTTGGGCCGCTCCAGGAGCTGCCGGTCCTGCACGCGGGCGAACTGGGCGAACGAGCCGTCCGGCGTCTCATAGCCCCAGATGCGCTGCGAGGGGGAGAACATCGGATCGCCGCCGTTGCACTCCTCGTCGTCGCCGTCGTCCTGGTTGCAGTGGATCACGACCTCGTCGCCGACTTTCCAGCGTTTCACCTTGGAACCGACCGCCCAGACGATGCCGGAGGCATCCGAACCGGCGACGTGGAAGGGGCTCTTGTGGACGTTGAACATCGACACCGGAGTGCCGAGGCTGGCCCAGACGCCATTGTAGTTGACGCCGGCAGCCATCACCAGAACCAGTACATCGTGGCTGTCGAGTTCCCAGGTGGGCACGACCTCGACCTGCATGGCCGTATCGGGCGGCCCCTCCCGATCCTGGCGGATCGCCCAGGCGTACATGTTCTTGGGAACGTGCCCCAGAGGCGGAATCTCGCCGACCTCATAAAGGTCCTTTAGAGGCGCGCCAGGCTCCGCACCGTTTTCATTCGTTGAGACATTTCCAGTTTGTGCTGCCGCGGCTTGGCTCGACATAGGTTTGCGCTCTCCCGAATCGTTACGGCTGCGGATCGCGTCCGCAGCAATTATTGCATCGCGGCAAATAGAGCGTGGAGCGCGGCGCGTGGCAAGCCCCATCATCGGATAGGATTCAGGACATCGGCGGGATGTAACGCAAACTTAAGCACTTGAAGATGATACTGTTCGCAATGCCTTCGCTGCGAATTTCAATAGATCCGAGACGTTAAGAAAGAACCGGGCGATGCTGGACGTCATTTACAAGATGATCGATGTGGAAAAAGATGTTTTCACGATCATCGTCGTCGTCTGCGTCATTGCCGCAGTACTTAAGCGAGAGCTGCTGGGTTCGGATCTCCTGGCGATCATATCTGTCCCGGTCTACATCTTTGCGTCGCTTGCAGGCCTTTATATCTTCCGATACAACTATTTGGTGGTCGTCGCTGACCACCAGATCGAGGCAGTCATTGCTGCTGCGCTCGGCATTACCGTCTCCTTCCTGGTGTTCCTTGTCCTGATGGACTTCGTCCGCCTCGTGACCGGCTGGAACGTCAAGCGCATCATCAAGAACCGCAAACTTGACGGCGGCGCCAGATAGCCCACGCCGAACTCGGCCTTTCCCGCTGTCCTTCCCGCGCTCCCCGGCCCCGCTTTTTGGCGGCCTTTCCCGCCTCTGCCACCAAATGCTACTGTCTGAGCCGATTGCTGCGTTGCAATGTGCCGGCACGCCGTGAATATTGGCATCGGTGCCGCCCGGGTATCGGGCTGGACAGATAAAGAGCAGGATGACGATGGCCGACAAGTCGACGACGACCCCTTCCGAGCGCGACAATCCCTGGATATTCCGCACCTATGCGGGTCATTCGACGGCGGCCAAGTCCAACGAGCTTTACCGCAAGAACCTTTCGAAGGGTCAGACCGGGCTCTCGATCGCCTTCGATCTGCCGACCCAGACCGGCTATGACGGCGACCACGAACTGGCCCGCGGCGAGGTCGGCAAGGTCGGCGTGCCGGTCGGCCACCTGGGCGATATGCGCGCTTTGCTCGACGGCATCCCGCTCGACCAGATGAACACCTCGATGACGATCAACGCCACCGCTGCGTGGCTGTGGTCGCTCTACATCGCTTTCGCCGACGAGCAGGGCGCGCCGCGCGGTTCACTGACCGGCACCATCCAGAACGACATCATCAAGGAATACCTTTCGCGTGGCACTTATGTTTTCCCGCCCGAGCCATCCCTGCGGCTGATCAAGGACACCATTGTCTTCGGCTACAAGGAAGTGCCGAAGTGGAACCCGACCAACGTCTGCTCCTACCATCTGCAGGAAGCCGGCGCCACGCCGGTCCAGGAACTCGCCTTCGCACTCGCCACCGGAATTGCCGTCCTCGATACCGTCAAGGCCTCCGGCGCCGTGGCGGAAAAGGATTTCGGCCTCGTCGTCGGGCGCGTCTCCTTCTTCGTCAACGCCGGACTGAAGTTCGTCACCGAGATCTGCAAGATGCGGGCGTTCACGGAGCTTTGGGACGAGATCACCGCCGAGCGCTACGGCGTCACCGACGAGAAGTTCCGCCGCTTCCGCTACGGCGTCCAGGTCAACTCGCTCGGCCTCACCGAGCAGCAGCCCGAAAACAACGTCTACCGCATCCTCATTTCGATGCTCGCCGTGACGTTGTCGAAGAACGCTCGCGCCCGCGCCGTGCAGCTTCCTGCCTGGAACGAGGCGCTTGGCCTGCCGCGCCCGTGGGACCAGCAGTGGTCGCTCAGGATGCAGCAGGTCCTCGCCTATGAGACCGACCTTCTGGGCTACGGCGACATCTTCGATGGCTCGAAGGAAATCGACGCCAAGGTCGCCGCCCTGAAGGAAGAAGCGCTCGCCGAACTTGCCGCAATCGACAAGATGGGCGGCGCCGTCGCGGCCATCGACTACATGAAGCGCAAGCTCGTCGAGAGCAATTCGGTACGCCTCGCCGCGATTGAAACCGGCGAGCAGGCCGTCATCGGCGTCAACAGGTACGCCGAAACCGAGGAGTCGCCGCTCTCCGCCGGCGAAGGCTCGATCCTGGTCGTCGATCCGGCGATGGAAGCCGAGCAGGTCGGCAAGCTGAAAGCCTGGCGTGAATCCCGCGATGCGAAGGCGGCCGCCGCCGCGCTCGCGGATCTGGAGTCCGCTGCCAAGGAAGGCCGCAACATCATGGAACCGTCCATTGCCTGCGCCAAGGCGGGCGTGACAACCGGCGAGTGGGGCGGAGCGCTGCGCCGCATTTTCGGCGATTACCGCGCTCCGACCGGGGTGTCGCAGTCGGGCCGCGTCACCGAAGGCGGTCGCATCGAGGAGGTTCGCGCCTCTGTCGAAGCCGTCTCGGAGGGCCTCGGCCGCCGTATCAAGTTCCTCGTCGGCAAGCCCGGCCTCGACGGTCATTCCAATGGCGCCGAACAGATCGCCGTGCGCGCGCGTGATTGCGGCATGGACGTCGTCTACGAGGGCATCCGCCTGACGCCCTCGCAGATCGTGCGCGCCGCCGTCGACGAAAGCGTCCACGTCATCGGCCTGTCGATCCTGTCCGGGAGCCACCTGCCGTTGGTCAAGGATGTGCTGGAGAAGATGCGCGCCGAAGGCATCGGCGATGTTCCCCTGATCGTCGGCGGCATCATCCCGCCCGACGATGCCGCAAAGCTGAAGGGCATGGGCGTCGCCGCCGTCTATACCCCCAAGGACTTCCAGCTCAACGACATCATGGCCGACATCGTCCGCCTCCTCGAAGCCCGCGCCAAGGCGGCTTGAGGAGGTCCGGTCGGTAACCGCGTTGACGGCGGGGCGCCGATAGCTATATTGCGCGCTCTTCGGTCGCTTCGGCGCCGAGCCCCTGTGGCGGAATTGGTAGACGCGCTAGACTCAAAATCTAGTTTCCGCAAGGAAGTGCCCGTTCGAGTCGGGCCAGGGGCACCAAAGGCTTTGCTGATTTAGTAAGCGCGGCGCGGTCGTCCTCGTCACGCGCCAAACACAAAAATTTTCAACTGAAGCAGTTAAGATCGGCAAACTTCGATGTCAGCGCCAATTTTTGATTTGGTATGCTTGGTGGACCGCGCATCGGACTGACTGTCACACTGCTGTTCCGCCACTACGACGGTGCGTAGAGGAAGTGCGTGACAGCCCAAGCGACCAGCGCCAGCGCCAGGGAAATGAGTAGGATCCAAATCACACCGGTGCGACGTCCCTGACGGGCTTCGGTCGGTTCGAGAACAGGTTCGTCGTGAGAGCCACGCTTCATCGTAAACTTCCTCCCTCCATCAATTCGCTGGATTGAATAGAACGCCAGCGTACCGGACTGGTTCCCTCCGGTTTCGCTCTTTGCAAAAGGATCGAATTTTCACCAGGGCAGCATCACGGTGTTGCACACGGATAACGCCGCAGCTCTGGAAATGTTTCCGCAGCCATCCGTTGAGGAGGCATGGCACGCAATCCCGTCAACGCATGCCAGCTGACAGCAGCGCGAAGATCACGAACCCCGATGCGAAAGCTGTCGACGAGATCCACCGCTTTGGTTCTGGAGCGTCCCCTTCAGGAATGATATCCTCGACAGTGGTCAGCAGCAGCACTCCGACAATCACCATGAGCGCAGACTTCTGGTAGAACGGGTCGGCGCCACCGAGCAGCCAGAACCCCAGTGCTGCGGAAATTCCTACCGGCACCACCAGCCCTACAGAGACGGCAATGCGCTGCATGCGCGGAACGTTGTTCTCGCGCAGGCTTGCGGCGGCGGCAAACCCTCCGGGAATATTGGCGACAGACTGGCTCGCAGCGAGAAGGAAGCCGAGCGAGCTGCCGACGGCGCTGCCGGCGCCCGTCATCAAGCCATCGCTGACCAGATCGGCGCCGACTGCGGCGTAGATCATCCACGGCCCAACGTCGGAACGGCTGCCCTGAAACCATTTGATTCCGCGCGCAATGAGGACCGAAGCCACGGCACCGCAAATGAACGCGACAACTATGGCCCACATATCGAGTGCGCCGAGCGCGCGCGGCACGAGATCCATGGCCACGAGCGCAATCGCAATTCCCGCGGCGGCGTGCAGTGACGCGCCCCGCACCCAGCCGGGCGTGTGGATACCCTCGGCCATTGCGCTCCCGATCAGGTTTCCGGCAACGGGTAACAGCGAGTAGCCGAGTACCAGTGCGAACTCGGAGATTGATGGCAGGCCACGCCTCCTTTCATTTCTTCAGCGCAGCACCGCGCATGGATCGATCAATAGGGTGCCGGACGCCGCGGCCAGGATTGCGAACAGCGACAGCCCTGAGAGGACGGCCATCGTCTGGCGATGGAAACCGCGTTGGTCCGACTGCCAGACGTCCGTTCCAAAAAGCACTTCGAAGCGTGCCGGGGAATGCAATGCCATGGCCAATAGGCTTGCTGCGATTGCAGTTGCCGCCCAAATGCCAAGGTTTATCGCGGACGCAATCGTCTCCGGTCGCCCGGAGCCGGTGATCTGGCAGGTTACGGATTGGCCGAAGTAAAGCGCCGTAAAGTGTGCAGCCCAGATTATCGGTCCGAGCAGTATGTAGACGATTGTTCCAACGGTGGAGCCGGGCCGGGGTGGCCTGCCTATGTCTTTGCCTGCGCGTTCGGACATGGATCTGCCTCAACCGATAAGCCGCGGGAAGCCGTGCACGAGAGCCAGGCCAACGAGCACCTGGGCGGCGGCGTAGTAGACGAGCGGCTTCGTGTTGTCGAATGTCACACGGCGTACACGGTCGAGCTTGCCTGTGAAGTAGCGCGCTGCCGTGAAGAGGCTCATGACGACGATCGCAAAGACGAGCTGACCCGTCAGCGCCGCGGCCATATGGACCATGGCTGCGTAACTCGATGCTGTAGGCAGCAAGCCCGTGCCGAGGTGCCCAAGGATTTCAACCGCGACCGCCGCGACAGATGCTGTTGCCCCAAGAAGGAGGAGCAGCGGAGTAGCCAGGTTGCGCGCTCCAGGCTTCGGCAGGGACCGGTCGGCTGCAACGAAGAGTATTACCGATGAGATCAACAGCAGCGCCGAGGCGGCCGGCCATGCGGCAGCAGGAAGCGCTGGCGCCCCCGCTGGCGCCCAGACCTGCGGTGCGACGGTCCACAGATAGAGGTAGGAGAATACGTAGGAGAGATACAGCGAAGCCGCGACCAGCATCAACACGACCATCGCCCACCAGGAGTGCGACGACGGCCCGCTCATATAGGACGCGAGCTTGATTCCCGCCCCAATATCGACGTGCCCCTTGTGCGGTCCCGGGTCGAGTTCCCATACCCATACGCAAACCGACACGATCGCCAGGATCCCGCAGACGATGGCCGGCACGACGATCTTGACCGTGAGCAGCAGGAAGAACGCAGCCGTGAACGCCGCGGCGGCGACATGCGCCCAGCCCGGGCCGGGCATCTGAAGGACATACTGGGGCCGCGCGTCGATCGCGGAAGTGACGATCGTCTCGCGGCCACCGGTCGGAGCATCCGGCAGGTAATGCGAACCGCTCTCAACCTGGCGTGCGAGATCGGGCTGATCCCATAGCGGCTCACGGCTCGTGACGTGCGGAATAGAGCGCGTGCAATAAACATCGGAAGGCAGCCATTCGAGCGTGCCCGCACCCCAAGGGTTCGTCGGTCCATCGTTCCCGGGGCGGAAGCGTAGGAAAAGGTCGATGATGAAGACGAGCACGCCTGCGGCAAGAATGAATGCGCCGACGGTTGAGACCATATTAAGGGCGTCCCAGCCCATTGCGGAGGGATAGGTCCATACGCGTCGCGGCATCCCCAGCAGCCCGGTCAGGTGCATCGGCAGGAAGGCGATGTTGAAGCCGGCAAACATCAGCCAGAACACCCAGCGCCCCAGGCGCTCCGAAAGCATGTTGTTTGAGACCATGGGCGCCCAGTAATAGAAGGTCGCGAACAGCGGGAAGACCATGCCTCCGACAAGCACGTAGTGGAAGTGCGCGACTACGAAGTACGTGTCGTGCACCTGCCAGTCGAACGGCACGAGTGCGACCATCACTCCCGTCAGTCCGCCAAGCGTGAAGATGAACAGAAATCCCAGCACGAACAGCATGGGCGTTGTCCATTTCAACTCTCCCGGCCGCGAAGCCATGGTTGCGATCCAGGCAAAGACCTGGATGCCTGATGGAATTGCGACTGCCATGCTGGCAGCCGAGAAGAAGCTCAGGCTCAGCGCGGGAATTCCCGTCGTGAACATGTGGTGCACCCACAGTCCGAACGAGAAGAACCCGGTCGCGATCAGGGCGACGACGATCAGGTGGTAGCCGACCAGCGGCGTGCGGCACATGGTGGGTACGATCATCGACACGAGGCCGGCAGCGGGCAGAAATATGATGTAGACTTCGGGATGGCCGAAGAACCAGAACAGGTGCTGCCAGAGCAGCGGATCGCCTCCCTTGTCGGCGAGGAAGAACGGCCAGCCGAAGGCGCGCTCCAGTTCGAGCAGCATGGTTGCGAGGATCACTGCTGGAAAAGCAAAGATGATCATGCCTGCGAAGATCAGCATCGACCATGCGAAGATCGGCATCTTGTCGAGCGTCATGCCGGGCGGTCGCGTGCGCAGCGTGCCGACCACGATCTCCACGGCTCCCGCAATCGCCGAGATCTCGATGAAGCCGATCCCGAGAAGCCAGAAATCGGCGTTGTCGCCGGGGGAGAATTCGGTGTTTGTCAGCGGCGGATACATGAACCAGCCGCCCTTCGGGGCCAGGTCGTAGAAGATGGTGGAGAAGAAGACGAGGCCGCCGATCACGTAGGCCCAGATCGCGAATGCGGAGAGCCGGGGGAAGGGGAGGTCGCGAGCAGCCAGCATTTGCGGAAGAAGCATCACACCCAGGGCTTCTACCGCGGGCACGGCGAAAAGGAACATCATCGTCGTGCCGTGCACGGTGAAAAGCTGATTGTAGAGATCCTGTGAGACGAGATCGTTGTCGCCGACCGCCAGCTGTGCGCGCATGACGAGTGCGAGGCACCCCGCGAGCACGAAGAACAGGAACGCGGTCCCGATGTAGTACAGGCCGATCACACTGTTGTTGACAGCGGTGACAAGCCTCGGGCCTTTCGGCGTTGCCCAAATGCGTTTGAGCATCGCGCGTTCGCCCTCGGGCCGCGGGACGGGGCTGATTGGCGCTGGCTCGACTGTGTCGGGTCTGTCCATCAGGTCACCGCAGAGTAAAGAGAATAGCAAGTCCGCCGAGATAGGCGACAAGCACGGCGACCGAGTCCCATCCCATCCGCAGGAGTGTACGGTCACGCCTTTCCGCGAGGCCGACGAGGAAGAGGGCGGTGACAAGAATGCCCAGGACGGCAGCGAAGGCCGCAAACGAACCGACGGCCGAGAGGACCGGCGGCCCGCTCGCCACGACGTCGACAACGAACAGCAGTGCGACGTCAAAGAGGTTGGTGCCGAAGTTCATTGGCAAAGACAGTGGCTCGAACTGGACCATGCTCATCTCAGACTGGAAAGGTAGGAGGAGATGGCCGATAGCTCGCCAGGCTCCAGGCTGCGATAGGGCAGCATCCGGTTCTCGGGCTTGATCTCCTGATTATCCCGTATCCAGCGAGCGATACTTTCCGCGGTGTTCGGCAGCACGCCGGCCGCCAGCGACTTGCGCCCGCCGACATGTGTCAGGTCGGGGCCGGCCGTGCCGCGCGCAGCCGTGCCGCGTATGCTGTGACAGCCCCCGCAGCCGTTGGCGAGGAACAATTCCAGTCCCTCTCTTTCCACTTGGCTCCGAGGTTCACGGGCTTGAGACTGTTCAACGTCGAGCCATGTCGCGAATTCTTTCGCAGGCAGCGCCACCACCTTGAACGCCATCAACGCATGAGCGCCGCCGCAGTACTCCGCGCATTGGCCGCGAAAGACACCGGGCGTATCCGCGGAGAGGGTCAGGGTGTTGGTCCTGCCGGGGATCATGTCGACCTTGCCGGCGAGGTTCGGAACCCAGAAGCTGTGTATGACGTCGGCAGTCGTCAGCGACAGCTTGACCGGCCTGCCGACGGGAATGCGCAATTCGTTGGCGCTCTCGAAACTGTCGCCTTTGGAATCCGTGTAGATGACGCGCCACCACCATTGCTCTCCGATGACAGTAACTTTGAGCGGGCGCTGGCCATCGAGTGGATTAGGACCGGCGCCGAGCAGAGCGTAGCCATAGAGCAGCAGTGGCGTCAGGGTGACCAAAGGGAAGACGAGGCCGCCGATCACGACCGCATTCTCACCCGCAAGCCGCCGACGCAAATGCGCCCCGCCGAAAGCGGCAAGGCCCGCGAGTACGATGACCACGGCCAGGATAAGAAAGCCGCCGATGAACAGCACATTGCTTAATACGTTCACCGTCCGGGCGTTATCGCTGAAGGGCGAAAGCACGGACTGATCCCCCCCGCAGCCGGACAGGATAACGGCTGTCGCAATGAGCGCCGGGCATGTCCGCAGGAACCTCATTGGTTGGCGCCCTGCTTTTCCGGCGCGGTGAGAGCCGCATCGCGCTCATCAGGCTGCAACGAGAATGAACGGAGACTCCCGAAATACGCACTGACTTGTTCGATCTGGCGGTCGCTCATCCGTTTGGCGATGGCGGCCATGGTTCGAGCTTGCTCGGTGTTTGCACGCACGCCACTTCGGAACAGCCTCAGCTGGAGAGCAAGGTAACGCTGCGGTTGACCCGCGAGCCGGGGATACCGCTCAGCCGCGTTTTCTCCATGACACGACAAGCACGATGGAATGGCCTCGTCGGCAACTCCGTCTCGGGCGATCTTTTCTCCTGCGTCGTGTTCACCCGTTAATGACGGTTCAGGCCGTGGATCCTGGTTGCGTCGCAGGCCGGCATAGTAGGCGGCCACAGCCTTGACCGTCTGCTCATCGAGTTCTGCGGCGATGGGCTCCATGATGCCGCTCTGCCGGCTGTTATCTGCGTAATCGCGCAGTGCTTGTGCGAGGTAGGGCTCGCTTTGACCGGCGAGGCGAGGCACAAGATTGCTCGTCGGCCCGGCGCTCTTCGTGCCGTGGCACTTGGCGCAGGCGGCGATATCGGGCGTGTCTGATCCCGAGGAGAGCAATGCAGTCACAGGTCGGCGCTGCGCGCTGGCATTGCCGTAGGCGAGATCGCGGTATTCTTCTGGTGTCAAGTCGGGAAGCCGGCGCAGGAAAGCTACAACCGCCCAGACTTCGTCGTCGCGGTTCTGGCTCGCCCAGGCCGGCATACCCGTATACTTCATGCCGTGCTTGACGATCCAGAAGAGGTGTTTGTCTTGCCAGCTTTTTACATGCGGGGCGAGAGTTGGCGGCGGTGGCAACATGTGCTCTGCTATTGGATTGACCGGCTCGCCGGGTGCGCCGTGACATGGAGCGCATCCGCCCTGGTAGTGGCCTGCTCCAAGGCGCACGCGGTCCACGTCGTCATCGAGGGCTGGCGCCTCGATCATTGCGCTTTGAGTGCGAACGGAATTCCTCATGCCGAACTCGAGGAAAGCGCGTGTCATCGCCAAGTGACCGCTGCTGGCGGCGATGTTGTAAAGGCCGGACCAGGCGAACAGAAGCGCCGCGCAGATCACCGCCACCAGCGAGCCGACGATCCAGCTCCCCAGCGCGCGCAGACGCGGGGTGGAGAAGCCCGGGATCACGCCTCTACCTCCCGCGCTCGCGGAATTGCAGCAGGCTCGCGCTGTGAAAGTTCAAAAAGCCATCTGGCGGCGATGATGACGCCGGCGGTGACGTAGGTCAGGGGACAGGCAACGACCATGACGACGCCGGCCATCTGCTGGTCGTCGAGTGAAGCCGGCACACCGGGCCCACAGATGGATGTCGCCGCACAGACGTATAACGTGCGCGGCGCGAAAATCAGCAGCGCACCCAGTAGGCAGAAGAGCTTGCCGGTGATCAGCAGCGCCGCGATGGCCTGCCACCGGCGCGCACCCGTGATCGTGAAGACCGCCAGCCAGAACCAGAGGGCGGCAACGCTGAGAGTCGCGGAGGCAACAACGTGGACAATCGGTTGTTCAAGCGATGCGGTGAGTAGAGGCGGAGCATGCCATGCCCACAGCAGCATGAGCTGCACGGCCGTCGCAGCCGCGAGCGCTGCAAACGGAAGTGCAGTGGAGACCCATAGACCCCTGATGAGGCCGAGAGCTGCCAAAGGGGCCACAAGGTTCATCAAGACGATATGCGCCAGCATGTGCCGGCTCAATGGACCATTTGCGACGAATGCGACTGCCCAGTCGACGAGTTTGATGGTCAGGAAAAGTGCGATGAAAAAGAGGAACATTCGCGCAATGAGTTCGCTAACTGGATTCTTGCCGCTTGCAACGCGACAATGGGACGAGGTGGAGCAATGAATTTCAGCTCGCATTCGAAAAAAACTCGTTCGACAACATTGGAGGACGTCAACGGCGCAATATTGCAACGGCTCATCGGGACATGAGTTCCGGTACCGTCCAAAATTTCTTCGCAGCCTCGGGAACCCTTGGGCATACCTGGAGTTTGCCAGTCCATGACACGCGATTTCATAGATATCGCACAAGCGCCGACAGTCGCCGAAGGCCCCAGTTCCTCGCTCGTCACTCCAGGCCGACAGGCCGATCGGCCCGTGAGCGACTTCCCTCGATTACCGCGCCGCCGTGTAACCCGCAGGCAAGTGTCCCTTCGAGTAGACGATCTGCGCCACCTGACTTCCTCCGCCGGCAAATTCCGCAGCGCAACTCAGGAGATAGTACCGCCACATCCGGTGGAAGGTTTCCTGTGACCCCAACACGCTTGGCTTTGCACCCGGCTTCGCAGTCTCCCACCAACCCTCGAAGTTCTGGTGCCACGCCTGCAGGGTAGGAGTGTAATGCGGGCCGATATTTTGCATGTCTTGAAGCAGAAATAGCCCTTCTGCAGCCTCACTCAGCTGAGATATCGACGGCAATACGCCACCGGGAAATATATAGGTTGTCAGCCATGGTTCGCCGACCTCGGTCGAAACCGGGCTGGTGATCGAATGCAACAAGAAGAGTCCGCGCCGACGCAGCGCCGTTTCGACGGCCGAGAACAACGTGCGGTAATTGCGCGTGCCGACATGCTCGATCATACCGATTGATACGGCCTTGTCGAAGCAGGTTTGAAATTTGGAGGTGGGGAATTCGCGGTAGTCGCCGCAAAAGATTTCGACCGGCAGACCGGTGCACAGTTCGCGCACATACGCTGCCTGCTCGTCGGCAACGGTAATCCCCACGACTTCGACGCCGTAATTCTCAGCCGCGTATCGAGCAAAGCCTCCCCAGCCGCAACCGATATCGAGAAGGCGTTCGCCCTCTCTGAGGTCGAGTTTGCGGCAGATAAGATCGAACTTCGCGATCTGCGCATGATCGAGGTTTGCAGCATGATCCCAATAGGCGCACGAATAGGCCATGGAAGGCCCGA
>JAHJQI010000012.1 GCA_018819265.1 Alphaproteobacteria bacterium | reverse complement strand
GTCGGCAAATAATCCGTTCGCAACCTCACTGCTGATCCCATGGGCGAATCTCCTCTCGCCTCACAGAATCACACCATACCAAAATCCCAATGAGTCAGATCGTCTCGCCGTTGGTATAATGCCGATGAGGTTGGCGTCAAACGCGGCGTGATGGATTTTCGATAGCGGCAACCCATTGGGCACGATCGGCTGCCCGAGCTCTTCGTCTGTGTCCGAAATGATATGTGCGGCGTCGCGGAGCCTCGGTTCCGGCAAATTTGTGATGGCGCACCTACCGCCGTAGGCAGCGAGCATGTAACTCGGCACCATCAATTGACCCTGCTCGCCCTAAGAATTTCAAGGGCTTGCCGAGCGCATCGGCGTCGGGACCCCGCGCCGACTCACAGCTAGCCGAGGGCGGAGATCAAGACCCTTCGCCAAAAGCCGCACGGACCCACCCATTTCGGTTTCAAGTTTCCGCGCTTCGGCGTTTAGAAACTCGATAAGTTCGTTGAACCCCATCTTCTGTTGGGTCTCTGGATGCAGCCATGTTCTTTCGGTGGCCAAGCTAATTACGAGGCAGCCCGAACGGCAGTGCTCCGCCGCCAAATACTTGGTAAGCAGTTGGTCCTTCAGAGCACTGCGCAATTCAGCGGCTGAACGTGGCTTCTCGCCGATCTTTAGTTCAATCGTCCCCTGTTCGGGTGACGAAGTGGAACGCAGTCTGACATCGGTCTCTTTTTCGTCAGCCGTTACTGCCTCTTGATCTACCGTATAGAGATGGTTGCTTCGGTTGCTCAGCTCATGGGCCAGCGCACGACGCAAGACGCGTTCTTCTTCGATCGCTGCCCAATTCTCACGGGGCGAGGTATCCTGAAGCAAAAGGTCGTCGATATCTTCAAGGCGGTCACGCAGAAGCTGAAACATTGTGTCACGGGTATTAGGTGGTGCCTCGCCGTACGTATCGAGCATTTTGAAGGCAGCCTCTGACACAGTTACCGCGTCTGCTTCTTCCGCTGCTTTTCCCTCGGCTAGAACGCGTCCTCGATCGGCGAATCCGGCAAAAAGAGGATCGGCGATCAGCGACATTTTTGTCGCCCAACCTTCAGCTCCACCCAAATCGAGGATCGCGCTTAACAGCGCATTTCGAGCATGTTCGGCGTTATCGCGAGTGTCAGGCGTGAACGTTCCCTCATGACACGTGTCGTCCTGTGGTCGAACGTGGATATAGGCCAGCCGGATAAGGCGGAGCATCACGCTTGGTGTAAATCCCGCTCCCTTCACATAAACGGCGTTGCTGCCATCTTCGCGGCCAAACAATCGCGCAAACCATCCAACGGCTTCTGTTTTTTTGCCAGGTGTGATCCTTGCCACACCAGCCTCGAGAACTTCAGTTCCACGGGCTGGGTTGAGTCTGAATAGGAGCGGAAGCCAAATCCGCGCCCCTTTGACGTCAAGACCGCCTTTAAGAAACCGAGCGACGGCTCGCTCAAGGAACGAACGATCATCCTCGCTGCCAAATTTCATCAGGACGTCGATAGCCTGATCGACCAGCAGGTCAGAGGCGACGACGCCGGTATCTGGCTTCAGCATCGCTTCCACCCATTCGCGAACCCGCGGCAATAAAAGTGCGGCCACTTTCGGCGATGCGTGCTGAAGATCCTGCAAAGCACTTGAATGGCTTTCGGTAGGGTTCTCGCGCAGGGAAAGCGTGAGTTCTGCGCCGAGCACCTTATCAACCGCTTCAGGATGAGAATCGACCAAGGTTTCGAGCCAGAATGGGAAGCCGTTAAGTTGTATTGGGGCGTAGCGGCACGCTAGCTCGGCCTCCTCGGGGACGAGCTTTTTCGCCCAATCCGCATCTTCTGCTTCGGCCTCAATGGCTGCCAGGCCAAACTGCCACCGTGTGAGAAATGTGCCCTTTTCTCCTTCGGGCCGTTCGCTTCGTAGTGTTGGACGATCACTTCTCCAGACCTTAAGCATCGTCGCTCGAAGCCTATCCGCGACCGCCTTCCCAAACTGACTTTCGATATATTCCCTGTTCCATCCAGCCGATCGGCTTTCGGACCCTGTGCGCTCCATCACGCGCCATAGATTCCAGGCCGTACCCGGCGCTCTTTCGTCTTGAAAGAGTTCGTCGGGATTGGCAGCTATCTCTTTCCAAAACGCCACCCAGCTTGCATGTGCTTTTGCGGTTTTGCGCTCCTCGAGCTTTTGGCGCTTTGCAAATTGCCGTTCGTATCGTTGCGTCTCCTCGTCATGTGGGCGCGGCTTCATTCGGTCTTCGACCAGCTGCGTCAGTGTCGGTGAATCCGCAACGTGGACCAGGAGATCAGGAAGTGTCGTTCGGCTCTCACGCGTGCGGTACATAAGTGCCGTCATTACAGTCCACAGCATCATCTGACGGTGGAACAGAGGCTCATTCGGATCGGCCAACCGCCGTAGAACCCACGCTTCGTCCTTTTCGGCAGTCAGTGGAAGACCACCTTGTTCATTGATGGTGTATAGTTGTAACCACGGATCGTCGGGCTCTGACATGGCTGAGAGAAATGCGTACTCGGCCCAAAAAGCGTCCTCCCGCGCGGCGGAGGACAAATCGGCAATGGCCGCCTCTAATACCTTCACTCTGTCCTTATCCCGGTGGCGCTTGTCGTTAAGCCGCAGCGCTAACAAAGTCGACGACACCCAAGCTGCCGTTCGAACACCGAGATCACATTGGCGGCGGCAGACCGCCATGAGCGCGTCCAGCAAGTCTTGGCGGTCGGTTATCATGTGGGGGTGACCGTGTGGCTGCCAATGTGTTCCCCATCGAACGAGCGCGGTGAGCAAGTCCCTGAGAGCATCAAAGTCGAATTTGTCCGGTGCCATCTCCTCAATTGACTGAGGCAGGTGGTACGTAAGACTGCCAAGCGTGCCGTCACCTTCACGAACCCGAGCGAGAATTTTTCCCAGCGTCGGTATGGGCAAATCCGCTGGGAAAAGATGTAGAAACGCTCTTCGGGTAACGTGGTCATTCCACTCGGCTGGCGACGTCGCGAGTGCGTCTGCTATCTCCGGCACGCGACGATCTCGAAGCGAAACCAGAGCGCTGACAGCCGTACTTCTCAATGTGGGAGGCATCTTTTGATCGAGGGCTACCTCGTAAGCAATATCTCCGCAGGCGGGAATTGGCCCTTCGGCGATTAGGTCGAGGATCAAATCCCTGACCTCATGGTTGGCGATGCCGGCTTTCCAGTGCCCTTGAATGGTCTCTCCCAATTCCGGGGAAGCAAAGCGACGAACTTGCACATGAGGGATGCTAAGCCCACGCCATTCGCCGTCTTTGTAACGTTCGATGAAGGCTTCAAGGGCAAGAATGCGCTGTTCCGGCCGCAGTGATTGAGGATCGCCAAAATCCAGCACCACCGACGGGTCACGGCTAACAATCTCCTCGAAGATTGTGTCGCGGGTCAGGGCCAGCCAAGCTGCAACGGATCGCATCGAGGGTCGTACGATCGGCACTCCTTGCGCAGTCTCCGCAAAGAGAAGGCGCTTGATGGACTTGATCGGTACGCCTCTAGCCAGAAGCGCTTCGAGCCGAACGGCAGCTAGATACTCCACAACGGACCGATGGTGAAATCGAACCCGGCCATAGCTGGCAAACCCGAAAAGCGGGCGCTCAAGCAGTGTCTTTTGTTCGTCGGGATTGGCATCTGACAACAGGCGCGACACATCCAATGCGGAGTCGCTTGCTTCTACGTCGTCGGTGCTCGCGTCGTAGCGCAGAGTAAGCTTCCGCATCAGGGCGGCCGCTAGCGCTAACCGGCTAGCGTATGAGCGCGCCGTTTCGGTCGACAATGTCGTGCGTTCTTCACGGTCGGCATTTGGCTTCAGCTTCGCCGCGACGTTTGACTCGACCTGATCGCGATGATTTCTTATTCGCCGCTGATCGCGCCAGTCCGCGCAAAGCTCCACCAGATCCTGAGGACGTTCGGCAAACTCTTCAGCGTCTCGTTTGACGATGTCGCGCAGCAATTCATCAGGATTGTCGACTTTTTGCGAAACTGCCAGCGCGCGCATCTGGCTTCTCGAGAGTGGCAACAGACCGACATTTGCCCAGCCCTTCTCTCGGTCGTCTTTGTCAGGATCATGGGACCGGCTGTGCTGCATCGCGATGTCGGCAAAGGCGTCAGGGGACGCAACCAAGGTATCGGGTTTTGGAATGGGAAACTGCTCGATCATCAGTTGGCGATCGATCGGCACCGGCCGGCTGGTAACAATGATCCGGGCTCTTCCTAACTGGCCGTCGATTAACTTCCGCAGCTTCTTGAGAGCCGTGTCGAACTTTCCCCTGGTCAGTTTGAGTTCGTCGATCGAATCCAGAAAGAACGTCGCGACATCGGATTGCGACCGCTGCCAGCGGCCCAGCCGTTCCAGTTCTTCAAGCGAAAGCATGTCGCTGACTGGATCGGGCGCGAGAGTGGATAGGTCGAGGAAAAACGCCGCCTCGCCATTATGCCAAAGTCTTTTTTGCTGGCCCTGGCATTCATACGTCTTGCCGGACCCGGATTCCGAGACAATAAGCACACGCTGGAATTGGAGCAGGTCGTGCCAATCGAGCTCTTTCCGCCAGTACCCGCGCCGGGCCACTGAGATCGCGGTCTCCAGATCGGCCACTTCCTCGCTAGAAAGCCGATAAAAGGTCCGGTGGGCAGCGTCTGGTTTGGTTGCTTCTGTCGTCACTTAAGGTCTCGCCGCCGCATGCCGCGTTGACGGCTGAGCGCACTCCAGCATAGCCCAAGGATTGAGTTACTTCTTATCTTTTACCTGCTTCTCGACCTTGGTTGCCGATTTTCGCGGACGCCTTCCTCAAAGCGCAAAAGAGCACGTCCTCAGTGGGCGCGATATTGTGGTGCGGCCCCAGACTCTGCCCCGGCCCCTACAGCGAGTTAGTCTCGTACAGATCGTGAAGCTGCCGCCATGTCACCCGGTAGGTAAAGCGCCCACGCTGTGAGTCGGCGCGGGGTCTCGACGCCGATACGCTCGGCAAACCCTTGAAATTCTTAGGGCGAGCAGGATCAATCGATGGTGCCGAGTTACAGCTGAAGGAAGCACGCTGAAATTCGTTCTCTGCAGCAAGCTGCACGCCGCTAGGGGACTGGAGGTTCATCAGGGGGCGTCTCGCCCTGAAACTGAAGAGTGAGTTTGAGAAGTTGCCGACGAAAGGCTGCGCCGTCGGCTGCGAGATCGACCGTGGCGAAACGTATGAGATGTCCGTGGACAGAAATGGCTTCGTCCATCGCTTCTCCGATCGTTGGGTGCAGCAGCACGCCCTCGGCGCGGTCCGCCAGCGCATCGCCCCGACCTGTCTGGGAGCGCAGATAGGCGTAGATCTGGTAGAGGTATCCGCTGCGCAGCGTCGCCTCGCGCCGCCAGCCTGCCGTGACGATCCCCGTGAACTTGGTGTCGATCACGATCCGCCGGCCCGCCGCCAGATCGTCGAGCACGACATCGGTCTGCATGCCCGGCAGAATGCCTCGCGCGCCCTCGCTCCACCAATCGAGCGGCCAGTCGAGGGCGCCGCCAGTCCGCACGCGCCAGCGCTCGGGCGGCAGGATAGTTCGGTAGAAGCCGCCGACCGCGCGCTCGAACAGCCTCCGCGCCCACTGCTCCTCCCGATCGGGCATTGGCAGATGCCTTGGACCCGCCCACTCGGTCGGCAGAACGAGGTCCATCGCCAGGATCGCACCCGCCAGCATCTGTTGATCCGCGGCGTCATGGCGGCCGATCCGGTCGGCGCTGAGCTCGGTGCGCGACGGCATCGCCCCAGCGACACCGAGCGCCTGCATGTCCGCCGCCAGCCATCGGCAGCGATGGCGAAGCTCGGGGCGCGCGACCAACCGGGCCACCGCCTCAAGCGCGCCGCGGACGAAGCGGTTGCGGGGCGTGTCGACGCTGAGCTCCACGAAGCGGCACGCCACGGCGCCGCGCGCAAGCAGCTGTCGGCGCTCGGTACGCAGGACGTCGATCCGGCCTCGGACCCACTGCTGTCCGGTTTAGCCCGGGACCAGTTGCAGCGTCATTTGCCTTGGGTCCTTGGGGGGCGGATTTGGTGGTGATTTGAGTTCGTCGAGTGCGCGCCGATGCATGAGGTTGAGGCGGATGAGGCGGGCGAAGGC
>JAHJQI010000258.1 GCA_018819265.1 Alphaproteobacteria bacterium | reverse complement strand
TATTCTCAACTTCTGGAAGAATATTTCCTTTACTTGCCTGCCACCATTCTTCTGTGGTTAAACGAATATTATATTTCCTAGCAATCTGCCAATCTGGAATTATTCTCTTTAAAGCTTCTAGACGCCTAATTTTCACATTAGCCTCAATTATGGCGTCATCCACTATAGTTTTACCGGGGGGAACTCTCAATATTTTTAGTCTGTTAACCACCACTTCTTGAGCCTCTGAAATTGCCTTTTCTATTTGAAAGATTAAATCTTTTTCAATAGGACTTCCCCCAAGGATAAATTCAATGGTTGCTCTTTCTTCCGGAAGTAAAGCCGTTTTCTCAGCTCCCATTTGAACCAAGAAATTCTCCACAGAGTCTTTGCTTAGAACTAATTTTTTCTCAAGCTGAGAAACTTGAGTAGTAGTAGTAGAAATCTCTTTTCTCAAAGAATCCTGTGCCTTAAGAAGATTATTTATTTCTTTCTTTACTTCGGGAGTTTGTGGTAACTTTCTTAAAGTCGTAACTCTTTTCTGGGCATTCCCAAATTGAACCATAGTATTGTTTAAATCAGTTCTTAGTTTTCCTAAAAGCAATTCTTCGGCATTAGGGGTCTTTAATTTCTGTAAATACCTCCCAAAATCATCAGCTGAACTAAACCGATCCATTTGAAAAGCTATGGCAAAATCATCCACAAAATTCATTCCGTTAAAAGGAATTCTAGGAAGAACTTTTGTTATAAATCTTTGGCTGATCTCAGGAGCCCAAGTGCCCAAAGGAATTCCTCTGGTTCCCCTAACTAAAACTTCTTGCACTAATCGGTGTTCCTTAAAATCCGTAACAGGAAAAACTCCAACTAAACGCCTATTTTTAATAACTGGATTTAATCTACTTATTCCAAGGCTATCCCGGATAAACATAGATTGGTTATCCAAGGTTATTATTAAGTCCTCCCAAATTCCTCTTTCAATTCTTTCTACCTCTCCAGCTAGAGCTTTGAATGATTTTGGGGCACGACCCGTTACTTTAGCTGCTTCTATTTCTGTTATGGCTACTTCCGGAATCCTGATCATGGCTACTTCCTTATTCCTATAAGCTTCTATTTTTTTAAGTAGTTCCCGTCCAAACTCAGTCTTTCTCATTTCTTCACTCAATATCACACGATACTGATCCAATCTCCCATAGTAATCTTTCATGGTATTTTCATAGCGGATCCTCTGAGCATTCCAAATTGCTATTTTTTTAGCATCCTCCGGAACTCTCATATATGGTGGTTTCTCAGGCGGGATTCTAACCTGAGGTCTATAAAGTTTTTGCGAAAGGATTCTAACCGACCCTTCTTCTGTGAAAATATTATTTGGATTAGCTTGACCCTTCAAGCCTAAGGTTTCAATGTGTTTTGTAATCTCTTCAGACCTCATGAATTTCCCTTCTTGAATTGGTTTCACATCGATTTTCTGATAAGGAATCTTTTCATTCTTCATGAACTTAATTAAAGCCTTATCTTTTGGAGTAATATCAGCGACTTTAAAAATCCAACCATCTTTTGATTCTTTCCTGATTTGATCTTTCAGGACTTTAGAAATGATGGAAGAATCCGTTGGTAAAGTGCCTATTGCTTTAATGTTTTTAAACGGAATTTGAAAATCAGCCTCTGAACCTTTTAAAACCTTAATGATAGTTTTAGCATCTTTACCTTCAATGTCTGCTAAGAATTTCTTATATGATTCTGCTAAAGGTCTCTGAACCTTGTCCCTGATATAAATCATAAGCGCATCACCTTGTAGAGATTGGTAAGGAACATAAATATACTTAACAGATAAAGCACTTTGGACCTCAATAGTATTTAAACCAATTCCCACATTTCTATTGAGAATGTCCAGCTCTTTATTCGCTCCACTCTCTCTCAGCTCAATTGTAGATTCAGTTTTCCATAATTCCCTTTTCTTACTTAAAATTTCAGTCTCTGAGACCCCTCTCTGTTTTAAAATTCCAAGCTGATGTTTTATTAAGGCATCTTTATAATGTTCAGCTGTTATCTCGGAAAGCTCTTTTACCCTATTCCAAATCTCTGTTCTCTGAGCATCAGTAAGAATGTCTCCTTGGAGCAAAAGACGTTGATAGGAGGTTACTCTTTGATTATCGGGTAAATTCATTATGAATTTCTGAAGCTCTTGTCTCGGTGTTAGTAGCTTAATTGGAATAGCATCAAGCTTTGCTTTGAAATCAAAGAACATGCTTGGATTATTCCATCTATACCAATCCAAAGCCGCTGCTTCTTGAATGTATTCAATAGCATTTCTATCTAAGGTGATTTTTTTGATTTCTCCTGTTTCAGTTCCAATAAATTTAATCCTTTCAGTTTTAATGGGAACTCTGGCGATCTCTTCATCTAAATCATAAATCAATTCATACTTCGCGGTTTTTGGATTGTACTTTCGGTATGATACTCCCACATAAACATCCACTACTTCGTCCTTCGCAAGCCTTTGGCTTTTCTTAAAATCTAAGAAC
Organism: Alphaproteobacteria bacterium; assembly: GCA_018819265.1. Lineage (GTDB taxonomy): Bacteria > Pseudomonadota > Alphaproteobacteria > Rhizobiales > Hyphomicrobiaceae > Filomicrobium. The sequence goes on along the minus strand of JAHJQI010000258.1, from coordinate 1,845 downwards.
CAATTCTTATTTTCCCTTGTCCAAAGATAGTAGGTACCCTTTTTGGGATCATAAAAGTCAGTAATTAGGGTATCTACGAAATTAGAAGGAACAGTTTCTGTTTTAGTGATTATAGCTTTATCCATTGCAGGTTTTCCTGCTTTGGTTAAACCTCCTGTTGGTATAAGTTTAGTCTCAGAATATGAATTACCTACGGCATAGATCTGAATATCACTGAAATTGTCAAGTTTTGGAGCAATAGTTTTGGATAAGAAATCCTGTAAAATCTCTCCTGTTCCAGCATGAAATCTATTTTTGTCATAGAAATAAATACGATTTCCTCCAATAGTTGCCAAAGCTGATTTTTCTCCCTTTAATAATCTTTTTTCTTTCCAACTTATGGCTTCTTTCCATTCAAATTGAGCAGGAATTTTGATTCGAGAAACTGTTAACCTTTCAAGAAGAGCCCAACTTTCAGTTTCTTTAAGCCAATTATTAACTAATACCCTACCTCGGGCCAAGTCCTTGGTAGCAATTCTATTTGGCTGAGCCCAAAATGCGTCTATCCTTTTCCAAGCTTCAACTGGAGTTTCATCTTTAAGAAGAACGGTTACTTTATCTATTTTGTCTCCTTTCTTAAGGGGTTCTAATTGATAATAGGAATTAAAATATGCTTGAGCATTAGAAGAAGATCTTTGATATTGTCGATTATAAAATCTACTTCTGAATGCTGTACCTTCATGGGCTTCGTCTATTTTTTTAACAAAGATTTCAATAACAGATCTAACTCGGGGCTCGGTCTCCATTAGACGCCATAACTCAGAAGGCGGCAGGCCCAATTTATTTAAAACCTTTGCTGCTCTATCTGAAGGCTTAACTACTACTCCGATAATCCAATCATTTAGATCATCTGCAATTTTCTTGGCTATTTTTGGATTTTTCTTGGCAATATCCATTATCGCTGCATTCACTTCGTTCATGGTGAGTGTTTTATCTAAATCGCCTCTGAGAAAATTATTAATCGTAGTGACAGCTTTTTGAACTCGCGGAGGTAATAACTTAACCACTGAAAAGGAAAGAACAGCTTGTTTGGCAGAAACAAGAGAGGAAACTCCAGCTTTTGCAGCCCATTCCCCTGAAGGAATGGAACCAGGCCAAATAAATCTCATTAACTGTTGATTAAATAAACCTATTTCCCTTAATCGCTCTGCGGTTTTTAATTGACCCACCTTTTGAGCTATTCTGATAGCTGGTTCTAATTTTAAGACTTTCATGCCAAGAGTTCCGGCTAGCCTGGTACTTTGGATCCATACAAATGGATAAGATAGAGGGTCAAAAATCAATGGACCAAAACTATCCACCACTCCATAGAAAAATGGATGATTTCTTGCTATTTCTGATCTAGCTTCAGACTTCAAGAAGTTCCAAAAAGAAGGAGCTAAATCAAACTTTGGCATAACGATCGGGGTATTAGCCGGGACTTTCTCAACGATTTCCATGGTTAAATGCGGATTTAGTTCAACTATCTGCTCAACTGTGAGATTGCGACCCTTTGGGATTAAATCCGCAATAGCTACTGGGAACTTAAAGGTGAGAATATCGTAATTTTCATTCTTACGGAAAAACTCAAAACGCCCTTTTAGGTACTCGATATACTCTTTATTAGTTAGAACCGGGGTTCCTCGTGTCTCCATTTCTTCCGGAGTGGGTAAATTCAGCATTGCTTTGAAAGTTACTACATCCTGAGCAAATTCCCTCGCTTTTACAGGGTCCACCAATCCTATTTTTTGAAGATATTCTTCCATAGGTATTCCTCTCCATATAAATTCCCGTTTACCGGTAGGTCCAATTTTGTAAGTAGGAAGT
>JAHJQI010000130.1 GCA_018819265.1 Alphaproteobacteria bacterium | reverse complement strand
TGCGCTCTGTGGGGGCTCCGCGCGACAGTGGCCATCTTGAACCGACTGAAATAGCAGACGAATTGGAATGGCAGGCTCAGGAACATTCTCATGAGGCAACAACACGCGCGTTCGGGAACATGTCTGGATGAGGCAATACGAAAGGCTTCCGCGATTGACGCCAGTGCAGTCGACCAGTTCCTGCATCGAGGTTGCCTCATAGCCGCGCGACCAGAAGGCTTGCAGGGCCTTGTCGAGCGCGGCTTGCTTGTCGAACTGCTTTTCCCAAGGCATTTGCGATCTCCCTGCGGTGGCATCTAACAATATTGGAACGCCCGTTCAAAACACCTCTGCGTGATTGAGCGCGAAGTCCACTCACGCCGCATTGATTGCCCGGGTGGTCAACGTGATCGCCACAGCCGTAACCCGGCGGCCAAGGGTTGCGAAGACCTTTTCATCGGCAATCGAGAAAGGCCGAGAAAGCCACCGGACGCCTGTGAATAGCAGGCGCTCAACCGACTGTTCCGATAGGCCGCATAATCGGGAGAAAGAACATGCTTGTTTCCGACATACTGAAAGTGAAAGGGCGCGAAATCTTTTCCGTTCGCCCATGCGACACCGCGATGGCTGCCGCAGAAAAGATGCGCGAAGAAGACATCGGTGCACTCGTCGTTCGCGAGGATGACGGCATCGTGGAAGGAACCCTCACCGAAAGAGATATCACCCGAGGGTTCGCTCGTTACGGAAGGAGCGCTCATGAGCTTCCCGCCGCAATACTCATGACCCGCAAACTGTTCTCCTGTTCGCTGAACGACAGCATCGCGGCAGTATCGAAGACGATGACCCTGAAGCGGGTCCGGCACCTGCTTGTCATCGACGCAGATCAACTCGTAGGTCTCGTCAGCATCGGTGATGTCATCAAAAGCCGGCTCGACGAAATGGAACTGGAGACGCGCGTCCTGCGCGACATCGCGGTCGCCGTGCGATGACCCCCATCCCGCCAGACTGAACGCGCTGCAAATCCATTTTGCGGCGCGGCTGCAACGGAAAAGGTCATTGCAATGAAGCTCATGTTCATGGCGACAGTCCTCGGCCTTGCCGGCGGCACCGTGTATCTATGGATACCGGCAGCACCGCCGGTCGTGACAAAGAAGTTCCTTGACGTGCCTCCAGTGGCCGCCGTCGATGTATCCAGCGGCTACTCAATCCAGATGCCGAAGCCGGAGGTCCCGCAATCGATTTTGTCGGGTGTGAAAGAAAAGCAGGTTCCGGTCAGCCGCAAACCTGTTGAAACGGCACAGACACCGATCCCGGCCGGACACTCACCGGCAGTCCGCCCGCTCGTCACCACCGGCTCGCTTCCGCAAACGCATGTCGCCACGGCTGGACGCAGCTCTGTCGATCTGGCGTCGAGAATCCAGGGTGAATTGAAGCGCCTGGGTTGCTTCAATGGACGGGTGACCGGCCGCTGGCAGTCTCGCACGAAGCAGGCGCTCGCTGGATTTCTTGCAAAGGCCAATGCCCAGCTTCCAGTGGAGACGTCGGACATGGCTCACGTGTTCCTGCTGCGAAATTATTCGGGGGGCTCGTGCGAGGCTCAGTTGGCAACAGCGAATGAAACCCAAGCCGCTGGACCTGCCGCTTCGCGTTCACCAACCCCAGCTGGAATGATGAGCCTCGGTGCGAACGCACATATCCCGGCCCCGCCAGGCCCAGAGCGCAACAACGGTGAGAGCACTGGGTCGGCTGGCGCGGACGCCAGCGTCCGCGTCAGGAGCCAAGCCCGGCGGCGGTCGTTGCAACGCAAGCGGCGCCAGCTTTCCCACCCGAACGAACGCTCCATCCAACAGATCCTTCAACACCCGCTCGGCACCTTCTGACAAGCAGAACGTCAGGCCATCGCCACGAACCAATTTCGGAGAATGTCATGAAGCTGAATAGAGCCGCCATCGTAACCGGATCGACCAGCGGGATCGGTCTTGGAATTGCCGAAGCCCTTTGTGCGTCCGGTGTGAACGTCATGCTCAACGGGCTGAGCAGTCCTCAAGACATCGACGCAAAGCGTCGCGAACTCGCAGAACGCTATGACGTCGAAGTGGCGTTCCACGGCGCCGACATGTCGAAACCCGAAGATATCCGCGATCTCACAGCCACGGCAAAGGCGATCTTCGGCAAGGTCGATATCGTCGTCAACAATGCCGGCATCCAGCACGTTCAACCGATCGAGGATTTCCCGGACGCCAAGTGGGATGCGATCATCGCGATCAATCTCTCGTCGGCCTTCCACACCATC
>JAHJQI010000002.1 GCA_018819265.1 Alphaproteobacteria bacterium | reverse complement strand
TCCGCATGTTCGACTTCGCCCCAGTTGGCATCGCTTGCGCCGTCGCCGGCGTTGCGTTCGTTGCCGTCATCGGTTGGCGCCTGCTGCCGCGCGCCACGCGCGAACGGCGCGTCAGCAAGGAACTGTTCGATCTCGGCAGCTACCTCGTGGAACTGCAGGTTGGCGAGGGTTCGCGGGCGAGCGGAATGACGCTCGGTGAGATCGAGGTCGAACTCGAAGCCAAGGACACGATCCTCGTGACCCTGCTGAGGGATGGCGAGGAACTGCCGGCTTACGCACGCTGGCTGAAGGCTCGCGAAGGCGACGTCCTGCTGGTCGAGACCTTCGCTGCAAACCTCGATGCCGTCGTCAAGGACCTGGAACTGTCGTTCAGTGCCGATGACCCCGAAGGCGAGGAAACCGTCGACCGCGCCGCGAATGTCGCCGCGGCGGCCGAGGCCACCCGCGCGATGGACGGTAGCTCGAAAGCCACGAGCGGCAGGCCGGCGGCGGGCGATGCCGCTGGCGCCGACAAGAAAGAGCGCCGCACGAAGCTCGAACGTCCCGAGGACATCTCCCTCATCGAGGTGGTGATCCGCCCCGGAGCCGTCGTCGAGGGTCGCACGGCCGCGGCGATGCGGCTGCATGAACAATACGGTGTCTGGCTGGTCGGCATCTCGCGCGAGGGGCGCAAGGTCACCCGCCGGGTCCGCCAGATGTCGCTTCGGGCGGGCGACGTGCTGCTGCTCCTCGGCCTGCCCGAGAGGGTTCAGCTCGCGACCGAGCGGATGGGCGCCCTGCCCCTCGCGCAACGAGGCCTGCAGGTTCGCAATGGCAAGCAGGCGGCGATTGCGGCCACCATTTTCGCTGCTGCGATCGGCCTGGCGAGCGTCGGCCTGCTGTACTTGCCGGTGGCGCTTGCGGGCGTGACGATATTGTACGTGTTGCTCAGGATCGTCCCCGCCCGCCAGCTTTACGATGCGATCGAATGGCCTGTGGTCGTCCTGATCGGCTCGCTGATCCCGATCGGCATCGCGCTTGAAAAATCCGGCGGCACGGAACTGCTCGCAAACTGGATCGTGAACATTACCCACGGCGCGCCGGCCTGGGTCGTCCTCACCCTGCTCATGATCGTGACGATGACCTTGTCCGACGTTTTGAACAATACCGCCACGGCGCTGATCGCAGCCCCGGTCGCCATCGGCGTCGCCAACAGCCTGAACGTCAACCCCGACCCCTTTTTGATGGCGGTCGCCGTTGCTGCCTCCTGCGCGTTCCTGACGCCGATTGGCCACAAGAACAATACGCTCATCATGGGCCCCGGCGGCTACAGCTTCGGTGACTACTGGCGTATGGGCCTGCCACTCGAAATCCTGATCGTGGCGGTCGCGGTGCCCATGATCTTGCTCGTCTGGCCACTATAATTTGCCGCATAAAGTCATTTCATCCGCGAATTGGATGATACGACGCTTGCACTGTGCGGGCGGCGGGCCTAGGTTCCTGCCCGTTTCGAAGCGGGGCACCGGCTCATCTGGCCTGACGCCGGTTGTTCTGACCGACGTTCGAACCGGCACCTGTCCGGCTGTTGCGAAACGACGCCTGATCTCAAAGAAGGATCCACTCCATGGCTTTTATCTCCGAAGCGCTGGGCCGCATGAAGCCGTCAGCGACCATCGCTCTCACCCAGATGGCGCGGGATCTCAAAGCCAAACGTGACGACGTCATTTCGCTGGCGCTCGGCGAACCCGACTTCGCAACGCCCGATCACATTTCCGAAGCCGCCATCGACGCCATCCGCCGCGGCGAGACCAAGTACCCGCCTGTCGCCGGCATCGTGCCGCTGCGCGAAGCGATTTCGGCCAAGTTCAAGCGCGAGAACAGCCTCGACTACGGACTCGACCAGATCATCGTCGGTACCGGCGGCAAGCAGGTCATCTACAATGCGCTGCTCGCCACCGTGAACGCGGGCGACGAGGTGATCTGCGTCGCGCCCTACTGGGTGAGCTACCCCGAGATTGCGGCGCTTTGCGGCGGCACGGCCGTGACCGCCCACACCACGGAAGCCGACGGCTTCAAACTGAGCGCCGAGGAACTCGAGCGCTGCATCACGCCGAAGACGAAATGGCTGATCCTCAACTCGCCGTCGAACCCGACCGGGGCCGCCTACTCGCGTGACGAGATGAAGGCGCTGACCGATGTCCTCGTCAGGCATCCGCACGTCTGGCTGATGACGGACGATATCTACGAGCACCTGACCTACGGCGACTTCAAGTTCGTCACCGCTGTCGAGGTCGAGCCGAGCCTCTACGATCGCACGCTGACCATCAACGGCCTGTCGAAGGCCTATTCGATGACCGGCTGGCGGATCGGCTACGGCGGTGGCCCGAAGCAGCTCATCAAGGCGATGGATACGCTCCAGGGCCAGCAGACCTCCGGCACCTGCACGATCGCGCAGTGGGCCGGTGTCGAGGCGCTGAACGGGCCGCAGGACCACCTCGCCATCTTCCGCGCCACTTTCGAGGAGCGCCGCAACCTCGTGGTTTCGATGCTCAACCAGGCGCGGGGCCTCAAGTGCGCGATGCCGGAGGGTGCGTTCTACGTCTATCCGTCGATGGGCGAGTTGATCGGCAAGACGCTGCCGTCGGGCAAGAAGATCGAGACGGACGAGGATTTCGTTCTCGAGCTGTTGCAGACGGAAGGCGTCGCCGCCGTGCACGGCTCGGCGTTCGGCCTCGGCCCCAACATGCGCATCTCCTACGCAACCTCGACCGACCTGCTCGAAGAAGCCTGCCAGCGCATCCAACGGTTCTGCGCCAGCCTCAACTGACGCCAACCACACCGCCACCCTTACCTCACCCCCGCCCGCCCCGGCGGGGGTGTGCGTTTTTACGGCAATCACCGGGCGCGCGTGGTCGAGCGATGTTCCGCAACGCGGCGGAAACTGGCTCCCATTGAGCGCCCGAGCGCCACGGCTGTCACCCTGTGTTGATCGGCAGGATATCCGGGAAGGGCATTCACGGCTTGCGGGATGGCGTCGTCACGCGCATCGATGATGCCTGGAGTTGAGGCCCATCGAATCGAGCGCGAAGGTGTCGCTGTCGACGCGAATGGCCCGATGCGACCGGCGACCAGCTACCTACGGCTGCTCCAGCCTGCAAGCGGACGGTTGGCGATCAACGCGATTGAACCTGTGTGGTCCTGCGCAGTTGCAGCATGATCGGCTAGGCGTCGTTCGCGATGCGGAGAAAGCAGACGGGGTCGCAATAGACACTCGGCACCGAATCCTTCTAGGCGGTGACTTCCGCTTCGGTCGCGGCAGCGGTCTTCAATACCGCTCCTTCATGCAGCGTTGTGCCGTCACCATCTGCCATGACAATCGATAGATTTGCGGAAGTGATCGTTAAATTGGCACATGGCCTCTATAGAAATTTCAAACAGCAGCATCAGCTAAACGCTCCCGCAAAGTTCGGGCGAGATCAGTGCGACCCTCTTGGTTGTTTAGATACGGAATATACCGCAGATGGCGAAGATCGAATGGGATATCATCCCCGCTCTGCGTTATCAGGATTACATCACGCCCCAATGTGTGGGCGATGCCAATCTCGTAGAACACGTTTGTATTGCGGCCTGAGCAGGCTGCGATCACAATTCGAGATCTATCAATCAGATTTACAACGTCCTGCATTACGTTCGGCGCTTCCCAAATATCGTCGGCCCGGCGGCAACGCAACCCCACTTCCTGGGCCAGATCTCGAAGTGTTTGATAGACAGCATCAAACTCCGGGGCGAAAGGCATCATTGCGGATATTAGGGTTGGCTCAATGTTTTCATATTCGGCAAGATCAAACACCTGTGGGCGAGGCCTTCGTGGCTGCAATTGCACCATGAGTACGCGAAACAAGTCGACATCTTTTACAGACCAGTGATTTCGGGTGAACTCAGGGGCTCTAATATCCAGATCGACGGCCATTTCCACCAGATGCCTGTTCATGATCGGCGGAATCTGCAAATCGTAAGTGTAATCAAGCACTAGGTTGCGGCCATCATCGCGCAGCCTAGTGATGTTGCCAACCCGCGCAATCTGATTGTCGCGTCCCTCCTCTGCAAAAACGGTTGGTAATGCCAGAAGTTGATCGTTGTCCAATTGATTGTTTGGTTTGTAACGAGCGACTAGCTGAGCATCCGTATGCTCGAACACTCGCTCCGCTAGCATCTCGTCACGCCCTCCCCGCCACCCTCGACCTTTTACAATTAGATTGTACATGTCAGTTCCGGTCCCTCTGTTGAGTATTGTCCGGCTTACTTCCATATCCGCCGCAATCGACTGACGAAAATCGAATCAACTAAGCTACGACTGTATCCATTGTGCGAGGCTCCGGCGACAGGCGCTCGTCCGCATTTAACTTTCAGATACCTGTCACATCGACGAGAGGCAGAGATTGCTGACGTTGGTCCTCAATCGGAAGCCGCGCAAGCGGCCCCGTTAGCCGAAAGCAAGTGCATGAACGACGAAACGGCTAAGCCTCCCAGATTGGCCTCTGGGCTGATGGAACCAGGTCCTAACCGCAAAGCCGAACTGGCCGCAGCGGCAGATGATCTACGCCGTGAAATGGAGGACGTAGCTGCGACGGTGAGGGATTTGGTCCTGCAATTGCCTGCCGAGGACTTGCTTGGTTTCCTTTGGGCGCAACTTGGCATTGGCCTACTTCGCGGCGAGGAAGACGACCCCCAAAAACAGCTGCTTAATCAGTGTCAATTCGCGCTCGAATACGTACATGCCGTTTGGAGTTGCCATCCGCTGCCCGAAAACCTGGGACCGATGGAAGAATCGAAGGGCCAGGAGCTTTTAAGCGCGCTGGAAGTCCTCCGCGCCGCCACCATGAATCACATTATGGTCAGCACCGTAGGAGCGGAGGGCGCAGAGTTTGGCAAAGCATCTGATCAGGTCGAATTCCATGCCAAATCATCGTGGGTAATGTTACGTGGCCACCGCTATCAAGTGTTGGAAGGAGAATTCCTTCGCTTTGTGTTTCATCCACACGACGAAGCGCTGCGCAGAGCTTACGGTGTAGGCGCTGATGAAGTAGCCGCTGGTATCCAGGACATAGCAGACGCCATGAGAACAGGCGTCGCTGATGCTGCCGAAGCTATCGCCGAGGCGCAGTCGCGCGCGGTACAGTTGGCAGCTAAAGAAGAAGTCGAGCTTGGCGAAGCTATCGAGCGACTTCGTGCGGAGGACCCGGAATATGGGCCGAAAGTTGATGGCGCGATGAGGGATATGCTATTTGGTGGAACCTGCAACGTCAGCCGCCACACGCAGCTTCCCCAAGACCTATTGGATGATCTCGCCTTTAAGCCCGGTGCCAATACCGAGTTCTTCGCGCCGGGCGATTACTGTGGCACACCCTTGCGCACCCTACCTGCGGAGCTATGGCCGGAAGTTGGTGACGGCCGGGCGGGTCAGGCGGCGGCGGTTTTGGGCTGACGGATCGACTTGGCGGCGACCTCCAGCCCGTCAGCGAATTTCACACCCAGGATCAGCTTTGGCAACTGGGCGTGTCCGTCGAGACGGCGCCATGATCGCTGCGCGCCCTCGACCAGCTTGAACACCATGGCCAGCGCGGTCTTGTTCGAGAGGCAGCCCTTCGACCGGATCGTGCGGTGGCGCACCGTCGCAAACGTGCTCTCGATCGGGTTCGTCGTTCGCAGATGCTTCCAGTGCTCGGCGGGGAAGTCGTAGAAGGCGAGCAGCGCGTCACGGTCCTTTGCCAGGCAGTTGGCAGCCTTCTCGTATTTCAGCGCGTAGCTCTCGATGAAGGCATCGAAAGCGACCTCGGCGGCGGCCTTGGTCGCCGCCATCCAGATTTCCTGCAGGCTCCGCTTGGCCTTCGGCTGCTGGCTCTTCGGCAGCTTGGCGAGCACGTTCGCGGTCTTATGCACCCAGCACCGTTGCTCGGCGGCTTTCGGCCAGACCTCGCCGGCGGCTTTCCAGAAGCCCAGAGCGCCGTCGGCAATCATCAACTCGGGCGATACGTTGAGCCCGCGGCGCTTCAGATCAAGCAGCAGCTCGCGCCAGTCATGCGCACTTTCCCTTGTGCCATCGGTGAACCCGACGAGTTCCTTGCGGCCTTCGGGCGTCGCGCCGATGATGACCAGAATGCACTGCTTCTCGTCTTCGAGCCGCGCCTGCATGTGGATGCCATCCACCCAGATATAGACGTAGCGCTTGGCCGAGAGATCGCGCTTTTGCCACGCCGCGTGCTCATCCTGCCAGCCGTCCTTCAATCGGCCGATGGCGGATGGCGAAAGCCCTGCCGCATCCTTGCCGAGCAGGGCGGCAAGTGCCTCTGAAAAATCGCCGGTCGAGATGCCTTTGAGATAGAGGATCGGCAGCAACGTCTCGATCGATTTGGAGCGCCGCATATAGGGCGGCAGGATCGACGGCGAAAATCTGATGCGGCCGGGGTCATCGGCCTTAACCCCGCGATCACGCACGCGGGGCTGGCGCACGGCGACCGGACCGATGCCGGTCATCACCTCGCGCTCAGGCAGATGACCGTGACGCACCACACGCTGGTGGCCGTCCTCGGTCTTGCTTTCGGCATGCTTGGCAAGAAATCCGGCGACCTCGGCCTCGACCGCTTGCGCGAGCAAGGCACGGGCCCCGTTGCGCAAGACTTCCGTGAGTTGGTCGTCGAAGGCCCCTGGCTGAATCAGTCGGACGACGTTATCGTTGGGCACGGCATATCACTCCTTTGCTGGAGAAGTGGAGGCGTTAAGCACCCCCACGATATGCCGCCTTCCCGATTCCCGCCGTCACCAACTTCCGGCCATAGCTCTAGCAGAGTGCGAATTGGGTGAAGCCCGGAGAGCCAGAAAACCGTCCTTGGTCTCCTTTACAACAGCGCAGGCGTAGCCGTCTGCACAAGCAAACGCGTGGGCCGAAGTCGCGAGCAGAAATGCGAGTTTAAGGAACACCGTAGTCGGTGCGCTCATAGAATGCACCTTCGTCTTAATTTGGGTTATTGAGCACGCAGGAAGCTTCGAGGTAACTGACCATCTTGCGGCGTTGCATCAGAGCCTCTCGATACATAAATATTTCATTTGTCTCTAATAGTTCACCTTTCATTACGGTACCTCTTTGGAATACTCTGGGTTCCGATCCTGTCCAGCTAATCCTTGTTCCGCGACTCCCGAGATTGCCTACTCTTCCTTCAAATCGAACAATATTAAACAACGAGAGAGGAGATGTTGGTCCATCTTCATTTTGCCCTCTTACATACTTGATCGTTGTATATTCTTCGTTATTTCCTCCCGCATTATTAAAACACATGTAGATTATGACCATGCGAATAGATTTGTATGTGCCACCGTGGTCATCGGGCGGAGCTAATTTCTTAATGACTTTACAATCCAAATACCATTCCAACGCACACGAATGCGACGGAGTTGCAAAAAGAACCGCGATCAGAAAAACGAGCCGTAGCATCGTGTGTTTGTGCCCCTGTCCCTAGCTAGAGCCAGTAGGCTCGCGAGGTCCTGTTAACATCTTTGGACAATAGGCAGCAGTCGTCCATGTGGTCAAGGCGTTGCGCCGAGTAGAGCTTTCGCTGAGTGTAATATTCCACACTACCGCGAACGGACGGACATCCTGCATTCGGTGAGCTATGGGCGAGGCGATCACCCTGTTAGCAAGAAGCCGCCGATTGTCAAGCAAGCAGGGATGCGCGTCTGCCCGCTTTCCGCGACTGTCCAGGGACAATTATCGTCCTCGGCTGCGATGTAGTGCAAATGGGGAAGTCTATTCGATTGGCACGTAATCCAATCCCCGACTGAACAACTAGCGGTAGCACCGAGTGCCTTTTGCAAGGCGTCGCCAACCTGGTTGCCCAGCGCGTCACGTGCGGTTGCGGCGTCCGTTGAGATGCTTCCTATCGTTATGGCGTCGTCGCCGTAATTGAGTTGGAACGAGCCGGAAGGGCCTGACACCACGGCGCAGATGATGCAGTCTTCGCCAGCAATAGCATCCACCACGAAGTTCCTGAAGCGCCTACGAAGCTTG
>JAHJQI010000129.1 GCA_018819265.1 Alphaproteobacteria bacterium | reverse complement strand
GCGATAAACGCCTCACTAAGCCATTGATGTTGCTAGTGGCCCTGATGTCGCGCCAAAATCGGACGAGGTTGCGGCCATGATGCGATTTTGGCGCGACGGGCCACTAGTACGCGCGCTCCGCTGAGTTGTCGACGCCATGCGGTGGCAGCAACAGGTCACATTGTCACCTCTGGCAGATTGCTTGGCATCTGCGCGCGCTCGACGAGTATGCAAATGCTCAGCCGGCGTTACCGTTCAGCCTCCGGATTCATTCCACGCGGCGAGTAGGGGCTGCCATGCCGGATCATCCAGTAGAAGACCCCTTCAATCAACCAGCCCAGATCGACTTGGGTCTTGTAGGATTGAGGTGCGGCCCGGGAACATCGGCGCTGCGGGTCCACAACGCATTGGAGCTGCCATTCTGTTCGCTGCGCTCTTATTTGCTTCGAGGCCGGTCCGGGATCGGCGCCGCCCTGGTGATCCCGCCCCTTTCAGGCCATTTTCCAGTCCTGTTCCGCGACCTCGTTCGGGGGCTTCTGCTGCACCGCAATGTCCATGTGGCCGAGTGGAAAAACGCACGTCACGTCAGCCTCGAAAACGGGCCGTTCGGTTTCGAGCACAACATCGAATATATCGTGCGCATGATCGAGACCCTCGGGCCGGACCTGAATGTCATCGGCATCTGCCAGTCGGCGGTCCCTGCGCTTGCGGCGGTGTCGGTCTTGAGCGAAAAGAAAAGCGCACTGGCGCCGCGCACCCTGGTCCTCTTAGGAGGCGCGATAGACCCGATGGCCAACCCCACCCGGGTCGTCGGTCTGCTGCGCGAACGCAGCCTGGAGTGGTTCTACGAAAATGTCATTCAGCGGGTAACTTCGCAGTGTGCCGGCAAAGGTCGGCTCGTCTACCCCGCCCATATCCAGTTGACCGGCCTCCTGGCTTATCTGACGCGGCACGTTTCTGAAGGCCGCGAGCTGTCAAGGAAACTCATGCACGACGACGGCTCGGATCCGAAGTCGTTTCCCTTCCTCAGGCTTTACACCGCGATCATGGATTTGCCGGTCGAGCTGTTCCTGGAGAACATCGAGACGGTCTATCACCAGCGTCGGATCCTCGATGGCCGGCTCACGTATCGCGGCGACACGGTGCGACCGCAAGCAATCGAGGCGACGGCCCTGATGACGATCGAGGGGCTGGAGGACGACATCGCCGCCCCGGGCCAGACCTATGCAGCCCATCGGATCTGCCGCAATATACCAGATGCGCGTCGTGGGCATCTCGTGGTCGCGGATGCGGGGCATTTTTCACTGTTTCACGGCGACAGGTTCCGCACCGACGTCCTGCCGCAGGTCGACCGCTTCATCGCATCGCTGACAACGCAATGCGCCGAGTGAACCATGCCGGCAAGAACCAACGTGCGGCGCGACGCCGTCGGCAACGACGACACGGCGACTCGGCCGTTGGCGTTCCTCACCGCGTCCGCAGCAACTCCTCGAGGAAGCCACGGGCTTCAGCAGAAATCCGGCTTTCAACGGGATCGGCCGAAAGGGCCTGCGTGATCGCCTCGCGCACTTCAGTCGGCATCTTCTCGTCGCGTGCACCGACGGAGAACGGCGTCGCATATTTCGCCGGCTCGGCGATTGCCGAGAAGATGTCCCAGCTGAAGGCGGGCTCGTCGAGCGTGCCGCGCACCCTGAGCGGAATCGGAAGATGCAGCGGCGGCGGCTTCAGGCTCATCTGCACGTGCTGGTCGATGCGTTGCGAAACGAGGCCGACCGAACCGCTTGAAGAGATATCGACTTCCGGTCCTGTCAGGCTGAGGTCTTCGGAGGTTTTTAGCACGCCTTTGCGAACCGCAAAGCTCGCCTTTACTTTATCGAATCGCGTCGTCCTCGAGGGATCGTAGGGCTGCGCAGCGCCGAAGCTCAGGATCGCGCGACGCAGATCATAGCCGATGATCGCCCCCCTTTCGGCCGCCATGGTCGCCGAACCGTCCAGCGAGCCGACGAGCTCGCGCATGCTGCGACCGCTGCCGGAAACCGTCATATCGATGTCGCCGACCCCTGTCAGAAGGCGCTGCTCCAGCAGTTGGGAGACGAACGCATCGAGCGACAGCCGCTCGAGCTTGAGCCGGACGCCGGATTGAAGCGGTCCATCGGCAAGGGTCAAATCGACGCGCCCGCTGACACTGCCCTTATCGAGATCGACTTTCCTGAGCAGCACTTCGAGCCGGCCGGGATTGGACGTCAGCTCCAGCTGGCCGTTCTTGAGCGGTAGCTTTTTGAACTTGATCTCGTCGGCCTGCATCGACACGGCGACGTCCAGATCCGGGAATTCGGTCAGCTTGAAAGGTTCTGTACTCCAGCCGTCCGGCGTTGTGATCGCCGCCTGCTGGAAACTGCGCCGCGGCGACGTCGCGCGCTTCAGCGATGCGACGAGACTGTCCCACGGCGTTGGTATCGTCGCGTGCCGTTCCAGGGGTTCGAGACTGAAGGCCGCCTGTTTCGCGGTCGCCGGCAGCAGTGCATCGAGGTCGAGCTTGCCCGATGTCACGCGCGCCTTGATTTCCGGGCGATCTTCCTCGATCGAAACGGTCCCGACGACGATCCCGGACATCGCGTCGAGAGTGAGTTTTGCGGGGCTGAGCGACATCCGCCGCAGTGAACTTGTCACCTTGCCTTCGAGCGCCACTGTGCGGCCCAGGTTCGCTCCGGCCGCGTCGACCTGCGAGACTTCGAGCAGCCGGTCGAGCTTCTCGGATTTGGCGTTCACCCAGCCCTTGAACTGGCCGACCGGCTGAGTTGCGAGTTGACCGTCCAAAGTCGCCTGGAGGTAATCGGCATCGAACTTAAAGGCGATCTGCGATGACGCTCCGTCTGCGAGGGCAAAGACGTCGCCAACGCTGCCGTCTACGGAGATCGGGTCGCCCTGCGCCTTCAATTGCCCCTTGAAGGAAATTCCGTTTCCTTCGCCGTTCCGCACCACCTCGCCCGTGACGTCATCGAGGCTGACCGTCTGCACCGAAGGTGCCCCTTCGATCGTGATCGTCCCATTCGAGAAGATCATTTTCTGCGGGATGCCGCCGGCTTTGACCTCGCCATCGCCGATCCGCACAAGCAGCGGTTCTCCCGATCGCAATTGCAGGTGTGGACGATCGAAAGCGACTTCGCGCACCTCGAACTGCCAGTTCCACAGATCGAGGATCTGGATCGAAATGTCGACGCCGTCCGCCGTGAACGGACGCGCACCGGCCTTGTCGGGTGGGCCGGAGAGGGCGACCTCATCAAGGCGCAGCCGGATATCGGGGCGCAGCAGCAGCCTTGCTTCGCCGCCGACGGTAAGATCGCGCCCGGTCTTTTCCTTGACCACCCGGATCAGATAGTCCCTGGCAAGCCAGCCCGGCGGCGCGATGTAGGTCGCCAGCCCTATCACGACGATGACACCGATGAGTCCGGCCGTGAGATAGGCGCCCAATCGGAGCGCTGCAACCGCGGTATTCTTGCGAGCCGGCTTGGTGTCGGAATTCGATAGGTCAGCCATTGGGTCACCGCCGTTTGGGAAAGCCTTGCGTCATCGGCGGGCACCGCATTTGCGGCAGGCCGTAACCTGCCCGCTTGACCCGGGACCCCGCCTTTGGGCACTTGTTCACCGTGCTGCGTCGATGCATTTTGATCCCGGTCATACATAAACAACCGGGCACGCCATCAGACAGTTTCCGTCTTGCACTGTGCGCAGCATAACATGCTTGGACGAGGTGCGCCGCCGGTGCGGCCGCCGACGACGGTCTTTCCTTGGAAGTGATTTGAAGGACACAAGCTCATGCGGAAACAAGCGGCACCATCCGGCCATTTGGATCGCCGGCAGTTCGTCGGGACCGGCTGTGCGGCTGTGGCCATGCCGGCGCTCGCTACCCTCCTCCCCTCTTCGGCGATTGCGCAGTCGGTCGCGGCGGCGTCCGATCCATTGGAAGATTGGCGCCAGCTTGGCCGACTGACTGCCAGGGCCGCAAATCTGGGCATCTCCGTGCCGCGGATGTCGGCCCGCATCGATATTGCCGATGGGCGCGATTACACGCAGATCATGCCGGCGGTCGTCGAGCTGATCGAAAGCCTGGAAACCTCCGTGCCGCTGACGCCGCCGCCGCCGGGCGAGGTGCAAAGGCTGATCGATGAGGCGGACAGCCTCTTGCGGCGGGTGCATCAGGCCGAGCGCAACCTTCCCGACCCACGCGAGACGGGGCAGGGCGTATCGACCCAGGCCGTGCGTCCGTCGTTCGAGAGCGTGAAGGACGAATACCGCACCCTGTTCGAGACCTGCGTCGTGCGCGACAAGGACCGCTCGACCGTCGATTGGTACATTTCCCAGATCCTGAAGGAAGCCAGCCAGAAGCGATGGTACACGGTTGCTCAAGGCGCCTGCTGCCCGTGGTACTTCGTGTCGATCATTCACGCCATGGAGGCGGCCTTCAACTTCCGTTCCCATCTGCACAACGGCGATTCGCTGTCGAGCCGGACCTGGCAGGTCCCCAAGGGGCGCCCGAAAGTCTGGAATCCGCCCAGCGACTGGGAATCGAGCGCCATCGATGCCATGGACTACGACGGCTTCGTCGACGTCTCGGATTGGTCGCTGGAAAGAACGCTCTACCGTTGGGAACTCTACAACGGCGTCCGCAGCCGCGCGAACGGTATCAACACGCCCTACCTTTGGAGTTTTTCGAATCACTATTCCAAGGGCAAATTCGTCGCCGATAACGTCTGGGACCCGAATGCCGTTTCCAAGCAATGCGGTGCGGCGGTCATGCTGAAGGTCCTGGCGGAACGCGACCTGGTCCGCATTGCTTCGGCTTAGCGGAGCAACGTCTGGCGCCGACGCTTCATTGCAGGCGCCAAGCTCCATCCGGCGACTTTCGTGCCCCCGCTTAAGATCCCGCGAAGGCGAGGCCGACTGCCGACTGCGCCTCGCGGACCCGGTCGCAATCGCCGCTGTCCATTCCGGATCCATCGACGGCGACCAGTTCCCTGCATGCATCCTCGAATGCTCCCGCTGAATCCTGCAGCCCCGAACTCGGCGTCAGATGCGCGACCAGGGCCCGGTAGGCGATCCGCCCCAGTTTGCTGCGGCCGATACCGTTCACGACGAGTCCGCGATGCCGTCCGCCCTCGGATACGAGAAAGGCGAACTTGTTGAAAATGCCACTGTTGAAATGCACGCATCCAGTGAAGTAGTCGTTGGTCGTTTCGCAGATCGGGTCTTCCCTGGTGACATAGTCGTCGTAGTGATCGGGTTGACCTCTGTTGCCGGGCGCATACGGCTTGTTGCGGTTGAACAGCGAGTTGCCGTCGACGTCCATCATGTTCGGGTTGGCCATGTTGCGGATGGCGGACGTCCTTGCGTATCCGGGGATCTTTTCACCCAGCACCCAGTTGGCTTCACCCGGATTTTCCTGGAACTCGATCAGCGTTCCCAGAATATCGGCAAGTGACTCGTTCACCGCCCCGGCTTCGTCGGCGTACGTCAGGTCCGCTTCGGCGCTGATGACGCCATGCGTCATCTCGTGGCCGACGACGTCGAGTGCCGCCGGCGTTGAAGCGCCGTAGACCATCGCCCCCGATCCCGGACAATCGAAAGTTTGCCCCGTGCACCAGTAGGCGTTCGTAGACTCGCCGTATTGCACGTAAGCCGACAGCATTTCTGTTTCACCGAGTTCGAGGATTCCGGTGCGTCCGAAGTTGCGCGCGTAGAATTCACCGACGCGCCCGGTATTGAGGTAGGCATTGCTGGCATCGTCGGGAAGCGGATCTTGGCGTTCTCCTGAAACGTCGTCGACGAGCTTGACGCCTGGAAAGACGAACCCCCCGTTCAGGTCGTAGACCTGGCGCGGCATCATCCAGGGCTGGTCGGAATGAAAATAGAGCACCTCGCCGGTTTCCGCATCGACGAAGAAGCGGAACTGGTCGATGCTCGTCAGCCAGCTCAGCCGCGTTGTCTGCTTCGCCCGCGCCGCCGCTTTCCTTCCGCGCACCAGGGTCGGATCGTAGATCACGAGTTCGGCTCCCGCTGTTGCCGTGTCGAGCCCCGCTCGCAGACGGTCCAGCGACTTGCGATCCTTATCCGTCGCCAGCAGTTCGCGCAGCCGCTCGCGGGCCGTCGCGATTGCGCGATCCTTCGTGATGGAGGGCGTCGTCGATCCGACATCGACCAGCGAAAACGTCGTCGTGAACTGCGTCACGGCAAGCGACGGGCTGACATGCACGCGGCCGGAGGAACCGAAAACGGGGATGCCGTCAACGCGCTGCTCGACGTGAACGATGCTCTGCCCCTTGAAGTCTGGATCCCTGCGCACCCTGAGCGCCACGACTTTCGACCGGTCGTTCGCCGTGGCGAATGCAGCCGACAATTCGCCTGATCGGAAGAAGGCTTCGGTCGTGTTGATGATGTCGTCGTCGCTTGGCTGCCCGGAAGCATCGCGCGAGGCGCCGAGCGTCACCTCGGGATCGACGCTGGGCCGCAATCCCCTGACCTTGACCGGCAGCCCGGTGACCGGGTCGACGCGAACTTTCAGCGCCGGATTTCTCGACCTCGCATCCTGAACGATTTGCTCGACGGAGCGCGGTTTCGAGGAGACGCCTCCCTCCTGTGCAAGGGCTGTTGCAGCATGCAATAGCACTGCCGCTCCCGTCACGGCGATGGCATAGCTGGATATGCTTCTCATAATCGGACTCCCGGGCCGGCAACAAAACGTTTTCGAAGATGCTGTAGTGTGGCGATCGCGAAGTTCCCGATCCGCACACGACGCGGGCAAGGCCCCGCTACTGACATGGGAACGGCTCATGCAGAAGTGGGCTCGCGGCGATCAGTATTGTTCCCTGCCAGGTCGCGATAAGCTCGCTGACACCGTTGCGCTGCAGCGCCGTTTCGAACGTTTCGGTGTCGTCGCTCCAGGCCGAACGCAGGACATCAAGGTCGCTGCGCATGACGCCGCCGACGAGGCGCTTGTCGTTCGCATCATAGGAAGCCCGTCCGCTGCCGTTAAGGTCGATTCTCGGCCAGCACCTCTCGGTGTTGTCGACGATTCCATCGCCGTTGAGATCGTCCGAAATCGAACCGCCATAACGGCCGCCCTCGAGCGCGATGAGATCGCCCTTGAACAAATCAAGGTCGGCTGCGTCCACCTGTCCGTCACCGTCGAGGTCGGCGAGCCGGTTCAGATGCCGGCCGGAAAGTTCCGCCACGGCCGATAGCGCGTCGATGGCCGGTGCGGATCCGCTCGCCGCATCCGGCACAGCCGACCGCCTGATGATGCCTATCACCTCTTCGGGGGTCTTCGTCTTGTCGAGTTCGAACAGGATTGCCGCCAATGCGGTGACGTGTGGTGCGGCTTGCGAGGTGCCGCTGCAGGTGCCGTATGGCTTCGATTGCGAGGCCAGCGTACTCATCACGTCGACGCCCGGCGCGCTGACGTGCCCCCCGGTGTTGGAAAACCCGGCGCGACGATTGTTGCGGTCATGGGCTTCGACGACGATGATGTTGCTGCTCGGCTTGAAGTAGGCAGTGCTGTGAAGTGCCGCGAACGCGAAGGGTGAAGCGAGCTTCGCGCCCATGGGCTCGGCCGCGCCCTCCGAGTCGTTTCCGGCAGCGGCCACGAAAAGCACCTGGGTGTTGACGCGGTCGACGAGGTACTGGATGAAGTTCGCGTGCTGCTGCACCTGGTTGCGGACGCTCTGATCCGTCGTCGGGTCGGAGGCGCTGATCCGGCGCACCCATCCCCAATTGTAGGCGAGGCTGACGTTGACGACGCGCCTCTCTGCGGGCGCCAGCGGAAACTCGTCGAAGTATTCGCCCAGGTCGCGAATGACGTCCGCGAAATACGACAGGTGGAGCTGCGGGCGCTCGGCCCCATCGAGTGTTCCTTCGAGCAGCAGGTTCCGGCTGATCGGAATTGCATCGAGTCGCGCCTTGGGAACGATGCCGTCAATGCCGCCGTCGCCAGTCCTGCGCGCCGAGATGATTCCGGCAACATGCGTGCCGTGGCTGCGCGCGCAATCGGCGGGAATGAGCTCTTCTGGAAGTGTTCCTTTCACATTCTGATAGACGAGCTGGGCATGTTTTCCAAACCCGCTGTCGAGAACGGCAACGGAAGCCGGCGCCTCGGCGCCCCTGGCCTTGCGCTCGCCCGACAGGATCGTCCAGACCTGCGGCAAGTGGATCGATTTCAAGCCCCAGTTGCCGTCATTATTGGCGCCGATCAGCCAGTTCCACTTGACCGGCCCCTGCTCCATGCGGATCTCCGCATCGCTCGGCGGTGGAATGTTCTGGGGCGCGACGGTCGTTTGTACGAAGGCCGCGTTGACCGAAGGTTCCGCTCGCAGCCGGACGACGATCGAGGGCTCGAGCAGCGTCCGCACGCTGCTGCGCTGTTCCGGGGCGATCGTTTGCGCGTCCGGCAGATCCTCTTCGGCGAGTTCGACATAGAGCGCCCCGAGGCTCGGCACCGCGTCGATGATGTTGAGGTCGAATTTGGCGATCAGCTGCTCGATTTCCGCTTCGCTGGTGTTGGCCTTGAGCTGAATAACCACGATCCGTCGATTGACGACCATCTGCTGTTGCTGCTCGCCCTGCGCAACGGCGATCTCGCCGGCGGGCGACGCAGGCGATGGCTCGCCGCCACGGCCGGCGGAATTCGCCGCATCTCCCGCCGCCGCGAGCGCAGGGCCAGCGACGACGCCTGCGAAGCTGAGATTTCGAACGGGGCCGGACGGGCCGTCGTTCGAACTCTTGTTCTGCGACGGCACGCTGCGCACTTTTCCGTCGGGGCCGATGATGTAGAGATCGGGCTGCGCCGGAGCCGGGACGGATCGCGTGCCCGGTTGCGTGTCCTTCGAATATTTCTTCTTGAGAATACTTTTCAGGCGGTCGGCGTCGGTGTCCGCCAGGACTGCAACTGGTGCAACGGCTGCTGCCAGTGTAGCTGCCAGCAATAAGCAACGGACGATCATGGCGCGTACTCCTTCACAGCAAATGGGCTCGGATCGGGCGTTCCGTAACGAGACCAACTCGCGGGCCACGGATTGCGAAGCCCCAGAGAGTTGATCCCGCATTGGCAAACTCAGCCGCCCCACCAGCCCGTGGCCCAATCCCACCAGGGCACGACGTTCTTCTGATACCAGCCGGACCACGTACCGTCTTCCGGCGGCGCCGGCTCGACGGGTGCCGGCGGCGTTGGAGTCGGTTCCGGTGGCGTCGGCTCGACGGGCGCCGGCGGCGTTGGAGTCGGTTCCGGTGGCGTCTGCTCGACGGGTGCCGGCGGCGTTGGAGTCGGTTCCGGTGGC
>JAHJQI010000128.1 GCA_018819265.1 Alphaproteobacteria bacterium | reverse complement strand
GCACGCCCACCCGCGCGAACAGCAAGCGCAGGTAGTCATAGATTTCGGTGACCGTGCCGACGGTCGAGCGCGGGTTCTTGGACGTCGTCTTCTGCTCGATCGAGATCGCCGGCGAGAGGCCGTCGATGTGGTCGACGTCGGGCTTCTGCATCATCTGCAGGAACTGGCGCGCGTAGGCCGACAGGCTCTCCACGTAGCGGCGCTGGCCTTCCGCGTAGATCGTATCGAACGCGAGCGACGACTTGCCCGAGCCCGACAGCCCCGTGAACACGACGAGCGCGTCGCGCGGGATCTCCAGGTCGACGTTCTTCAGGTTGTGCTCGCGGGCCCCGCGCACGTGGATGACGCCGGGCTTTGGTTCGCCGGCCGGCGGCCGCTTGCGCTTCACATCTTTTGTCATGGGGATGATTGCACTCTTTCCGACTTTGATGGAATCAAAGTCGAGATCGCGACCGCGATCCGGCGCAAGCGCCGCCCCGTGGAGGCCCGAGCGCAGCGAGGATTCCTTGAACGAAGAGAACCTAGCCGAACGCCGCGCCGTCGGCAACGCGGCAGAATCTGTTGTCCAGTCCTGCTGCGCGCGGCGCCGGAACTCCTGTCATTCCGGCCTGTTATCCGCCGATGCCCAACCAGCGCGGCACGCGCGACCGGTAGTCGGCATAGGCGTTGCCGAACTCGCGGGCAAGAACGCGTTCCTCGGGCATGATCACGAGGAACGTCATGGCGGCGACATAGACGACGCAGGCAGCTAGTGCGGCGACAAGGGACATGCAGGCCAGGGAAGCCAGCGGCATCAGAAAGGCGACGTAGATCGGATTGCGCGAATAGCGAAATACGCCGTCGGTGACGAGGCGGACCGGGTGACCGAATGTGCTCGCGCGGAGTGAAAGGCGCATGTGCTGCTGGATCGTGGCGGCGGTGGCGAAGAAGGCCACGACGGCGCCGATCAGCAGAAAGGCGCCAGGGCCGCCTGCACGAAGCTCATCGGCGGCAGCGGGCGTCGCGGCTACAAAAAAGCCGGCGGAGTAACAAGCCCAGCTGATCCAGCTGCTGAGATCGATACGACCGATGCTACGCGCCATGAAGGTTTCGCCGTCGAATTGAGGTGCCGTCGCGATCTGCATTGCCAGTTTCTACCCGTTGTCCCACTCTGGGGCGCCGTTTAAGGTTGTCGGACGTCCCGCACCTTGATGTGCCGTCCCGGGATTGGCGCTTGCGGCCGGGCCCGATTGAGGACCAAAATTGCAAGAGGGGTGCCAGGAACCTGATGTTGCGGTGGTTCTAATGATCCCCGAGGGCGACAGCGGGCCGATTTCTGGGGGCCTGCGGGGTGGGCACTTGAACTTGTCGGGCGGCGCTGCGCATTATCTGCGCATGTTAACGATTTGGTCGCGGTGCGCGGGTTGAGGCCGGCTACCGCCGAGCAAAACCAGGAACACCAAAAGGGGGACGCATCATGCCGATCCGCGCTATCGCCATCGCCGCCGCAGCCGCCGCAGCCGCCGGCCTATTGTTCGCCCAGCCGGTCCTCGCCGACGATTGCCCCGGCAATCCCGATGCGCTCGGCGTGTCGCGCACGGTCGAGATCGATACCACCGGCGGGCCGGGATTCGGGCTTGAGCAATATAAGATGTACGATTTCCTGCAGCCCGGCGAGATCGTGCTGACCTTCGATGACGGTCCCTGGCCGGGCAATACGCCCGCCGTTCTCAAGGCGCTGAAGGACAACTGCACGAAGGCCACGTTCTTCACCATCGGAAAGCACGCCCTGTGGCATCCCGATATCCTGAAGCAGGTGGCCGCCGACGGCCACACAATCGGGACACATACATTCTCGCACGCCAATCTCGCCAAGGGGAAACTCAAGGGCGAACCGGGCCGTGCCGAGATCGAGAAGGGCGTCAGCGGCGTGAAATTCGCGCTGGGGGCAGCGCCAGCCCCGTTCTTCCGCTTCCCGTACCTGCAGGACCCGGATGATGTCGTCGGCTATCTCGGCAGCCGAAACCTTGCCATCTTTTCGATGGATGTGGATTCATTCGACTTCAAGCACCGCGATCCCAAGAAGGTGATCAAGACCGTCATGGACAAGATCGCCAAAAAGGGCAAAGGCATCGTCCTGATGCACGATTTCCAGAAGTCGACCGCACTGGCGCTACCGGATCTCTTGAAGGAACTGAAGGCCAAAGGGTACAAGGTCGTGCATCTGACGGCCAAGAGTTCCGCCGTCTCGATCGCGACATATGACGAGGCCATCAAGAACGAATTCGCCGGACCGATGGGAGACGCCAAGCCGCTTGCGAGCGTCGTCAAGACCATCACCGGGAAGTAGCGCCGCGTTGATGGTTCCAGGACAGGGTCCAGGAGACAGCGGCGGCGGTATCGCGCATACGTCACGTCTCTCGTGTCAAGGAACCGCAATGCAGACAGCCAGATTTGCCTGTTCCGCAGCATGCCGCGGTGTCGTGGCCGCCGTCGTCTTATTGCTGGCAGGTGGCCTCAATAGCATTCCGGCCGCCGCGGACGCCTGCCCGGCGTCGGACTTCTCGCGCGAAGTCGATGCCGCGGGAGAGGCACTGCGGCACTTCAATACCAGCATGGCGCCCGAGCTGCAGCAGCGGCTCAGGCAGCTGAAGGCGGCGAAGGGCTGGAGCGATACTGACGCCGAGGCGCTAGCGCAGGACTACCTTTTCGACGCGCGGATCGCCGGGCTCGACCGCAAGGCCAACGACCTCCTGACGAAGCTCGACGACCTTGGCAGCGCCGGGGAGCAGGGTAGCGCCGACTGCGCCAAACTCAACGAACTGAAAGCAACCGGTGTCGAATTGCTCGCCGTGATGAAGGCGAAGTCCACCTACACGCTGGCCAAGATCGACGACGAAATTGCCGCCGGGCGAGGCGTGGGACGGCCGGATAGTGGGGCGAGGGCGGACTTGCGCCTACCGGAAGGCGAACCAAGGGATCTCGTCGCTGCGCCGAAGGATCCGGTGAAGCCGCAAGCGGCAGGACCGGGTTCCGCCAAGGAGGCGGATGCCGGGCCTGGACCTGCTGCGAAGCCGTCCAACGCGCCGTCGGCCAAACCTCGTGCAATAGCGCCCGGGAAACGAGCGCCAGCCGATCTTCAGCCCTGGGAGACGACGACGCAGCATTCGCCCAACGCGGCAGCGCCCAGGATCGAAGTGGCTCCCGATGCAACGGGGGAGTCCGGCAACTGGGGACCGCCCGGTGATCTTGCACTTAACGCGCCTCCTCCCGGCGACGGCGAGAGCGAAGAGCTGCTGCGGCTCCCTCCGGCGGATTCCTTCACCGCGACGGACGAGGGCTACACTCTCGAAGAGATCCGCGATGCGACGCGCGGATTTTTCGGCACGATCTCGACAAACCTTGCAACCGTCATGGAATATGCCATCAGCCAGTGGGGGCAACCGACGGGCTACGTTCTGGGCAAAGAGGGCGGCGGGGCGTTCCTGGCCGGCGTGCGCTATGGCCAGGGAACCGTGTTCATGCGCAGCGGCGCCCAGCGCCAAGTGTACTGGCATGGGCCATCGCTCGGCTACGATTTCGGCGCCGAGGGATCGCGAACGCTGTTCCTCATATACTCGTTGAAGAATCCGGACGGACTGTATCGGACCTTCACCGGTGTCGACGGGTCGGCTTATCTCGTCGGCGGGGTCGGCGTGACGCTGCTTAAAGGCGGTCCGGTGATCATGGCGCCGATCCGCTCAGGGCTCGGACTGCGCATCGGCGCCAATATCGGCTACCTGCGCTTCTCGGCCGAGCCGACGTGGAATCCTTTTTAGCGCATCATCGGACCAACCGATCGCGAATGCGATCGCGTATGGTCGAATGAAGCTCTAGCATTTTGATTCTAGAGCAACTTTATCCGATTCAGGAATCGCCTTCGGCGATTCCGTCAGATCGGATGTTGTTCTAGCGCCTTCGGATGATTGGGACCTGTCAGCGGATATCATCACGGCCAGCAGCCAGAGACGCTGCGTAACAGGCCGGATACATGACTTGCACCCGAGCACCTCGCTGAAACGCCACAACCCACTTGCAATCCAGGCGCCGTCCATACATGCCCACCGCTGCGGTCGGTTCAATCAACCCGTCACCCCCGTGAAGACGGGGACCTAAGCACGGTTGCGGTGAGCGCTTCGGATCGAGAAGCCAACAGGTTTGCTTGGGTTCGGCCTACGCCGGGATGACGTGGTGGCGGTGGTGGGCGAAGCGAACATTTTGCCGACCAACAGATCGCAAGGTCGCGGTGGTGCTGGAGGTCGGGAATATGGCGACCCCGGAACACGAAACGGCGAGGCAACGTCGCAAGCGGGCCCGCCCCAACGTCATCCCCGCGAAGGCGGGGATCCGGCCAAGGTTCAAGGAACTGCAAGCGACTGCCATGCTTCGCCGCGATGCCCGGCTGCGTAGGTCGGCTTCATTTGTCCCCCAATCAGGTGAGAGGGTCGCTCTTCGGAATCGTGACCGGATCCCGGCCTGCGCCGGGATGACGACAAATGGAGGGCGTCGGCGCAGGACGGCCTCATACTTCGTGACCGTGCTTGGGTTCGCCTTCGCGGGAATGACGTGGTGGGGGTGGTGGGCGAAGCGAACATTTTGCCGACCAACAGATCCCAAGGTCGCGGTGGTGCTGGAGGTCGGGAATATGGCGACCCCGGAACACGAAACGGCGAGGCAAGGTCGCAAGCGGGCCCGCCCCAACGTCATCGCCGCGAAGGCGGGGATCCGGCCAAGGTTCAAGGAACTGCAAGCGACTGCCATGCTTC
>JAHJQI010000127.1 GCA_018819265.1 Alphaproteobacteria bacterium | reverse complement strand
GCTGCTGCCAGTTCATCGGTGATTGTCTGCGGGGCGACGGCCGGAACGCGGGTGTGCCAGCGGATCACCTTGACGTGCGCGATCTGAGACAGCCGTGCAGCCAGTTCCCGGATGCGGCGCGGCGACAGAATCAATGGATCGCCGCCGGTCATTATGACTTCCCAGATTTCGGGATGCGCGGCGATGTAGCCCAGGGCGATGTCGAGTTCGCTGTCGCTGAGGTTGGCGTCGTGCTGCGGGCCGATCATTTCGCGGCGGAAGCAGAAGCGGCAGTAGACCGGGCAGACGCCGACGGCTTTCAGCAGGACGCGATCGGGATAGCGATGGACAATGCCGCGCACGGGGCTCCGGTCGTAATCGCCGATCGGGTCGTCGCGTTCGCCGGGCCGGCGGTCGAGTTCGGCGAGCGACGGGATGAACTGGCGGGCCATCGGGTCGGCGGGATCGCCGGAATCGATGAGGGCCGCCATCGGCTGGGTCACGGCGACGGCGTAGCGAGCCGCCACTTCGCGCAAGCCGGTCGCCTCGTTGTCGGAGATAAGTCCGGCGGCATTGAGTTCTGGCAGTGTGTGCAGGGTTCTTGGCAGCATGTTGGTCATTGCGGAATCGGTGTCCAGATTATTTGGTCGATATGGGTTGCGCCGGTTGCCAGCATGACGAGGCGGTCGAAACCGAGGGCGCAGCCTGCGGTTCCTGACGGCATCATGGACAACGCCGCGATGAAGTCGTCGTCGACGGGATAGCGTTCACCATAGAGGCGCTGCTTTTCGGCCATTTCGGCGTCGAGCCCGCGGCGAACCTGTTCGGCGTCGGTATTCTCGGCAAACCCGTTGGCGAGTTCGATGCCTGCGGCAAAGACCTCGAAGCGCCCGGCGAAACGCGGGTCGCAAGGCGATGGCCGGGCGAGTGGCGACATGACGGCTGGAAACTGATCGAGAATGAGCGGGCGCTCCTTGTTGTCGGGGGTACGCAGTTCGGGGAGGCCCGGGTAGCGCCGTTCGGCTTCGACCATCAGCTTGGAAAAGATGTCGCCCCAGGTTTCATCGGCGACGCATGCAATGTCAACGCCGCAGGCGGCTGCGGCGAGGCCATCACGGTCGGGAATCGCATCGATGAAGCTGGCCTGGAGGTCGATGCCGAACAGGTCGGCGAAGAGGCCAGGAACGGTTTTGACGACTTCGGCGGCGGTGGCCTCGCAGGTGCGGTTGCGCCATGTCCAATCGGTCCGGCCTGTGGCGGCAGCGGCGATGGAAAGGAGGCACATGCAGTCGTTCTGGATCATTTCGTAGCGATTGGCGGCCGGGCCGGCGCGGTACCATTCGAGCATAGTGAACTCGGGGGCGTGGAGGGGGCCGCGCTCGCTGTTGCGGAAGACGGGGGCGAACGTGAAGAGCTTGGATTCACCGGCAGCGATCAGCCGCTTGGCGGCGAATTCCGGGGATGTGTGGAGGTATCGGGGTTTAGTGGAGCCGTCCGGGCAGGTCAAATCGGTGCGGAATGCCTGCAGGTGCGTCTCGTTTCCCGGCGAGGTGACGAGCGCGCCAGCCTCTATTTCGACAAAGCCCTGTTGGTCGAACCAGTCGCGAATGGCGGCCTTGATGCGGTTTCGTGCCAGCAGGCCAGAGCGCCGATCGGCGTGGCGTTCAGGGTTCCACCAGGGGTGAGGGGGCGACATCGAAGCTCTCTTCAATCTATTGCGGGGGCGACAATGCGTCCTGATGATCGATCTGGTGGCCGGAATAGCGCAGATCGACGGGCTTGGCGATTGCCCCGCGAGCGAGTAGAACCGCCGAATCGAATTTGAACCCGCCGGTCACCGCGCTAATCGGGAGATACCTCCGCGCGCCGCGACCTGGATCAACAACGGAGAACGACGTGGTTAAGGTGATCGCCAGCTCGATCCGCAAGGGCAACGTGCTCGAAATCAACGGGGCGCTGGCCGTTGTCATGAATGCCGACAACATCCATCCCGGCAAGGGCACGCCGGTGACCCACCTTGAGATGCGCCGGATTTCCGACGGGGTGAAGATCGTCGAGCGCTACCGCACGACCGAGCAGGTCGAGAAGGCATTCGTCGAGGAAGTCGATTATGGCTTTCTCTACGAGGACGATCAGGGCTTCAACTTCATGCATCCTGAAACCTTCGATCAGGTGATGGTGTCGAAGGACGTCGTCGGCGACCAGGGCATATGGTTGAAGGAGAACATGGTCTGCACGCTTTCGATGCACGAGGGCAATCCGATCGCGATATCGCTGCCGCAGCGCGCGTCCTACGAAATCGTCGAAGCCGATCCGGTGGTGAAGGGTCAGACGGCGTCGTCGTCCTATAAGCCGGCCGTGCTCGACAACGGCGCCAAGATCATGGTGCCGCCGCACATCGCGGCCGGAACGCGCGTTGTCGTGATGCTCGACGAGGGCAGCTACGTCGAGCGCGCGAAGGACTGATAACCGCCTTCCCGGACCTCCACAATGGAACCGCCGGCGAGGAAGCGCGTTGCTGCTTGCGACGCGGCTTTTCTTACCCGGGGGTGTCATCATGGCGACGCGAACAAGCAACGAATCGAAATTCAGCTTCTCGGCGGCATCGCGCGCCGTTGCGACCGCCATGGGCAGCATCTGGGCATTCTTTGTTGCGTTCATCGTCGTGGTCGTGTGGGCGGTGACCGGTCCGATGTTTGAATATTCGGATACATGGCAGCTCGTCATAAACACAGGCACGACGATCGTCACGTTTCTGATGGTTTTCCTCATTCAGAACACGCAGAACCGCGATTCGCGAGCGCTGCATCTCAAGCTCGATGAATTGCTGAATGCGGTCGATCGTGCGCGCGTCCAGTTGATCGATGTCGAGAATTGTTCCGATGAGGAATTCGACGGCCTCGAACTTCAGTTCAAGGCGGCAAAGAAGCGGCTCGTGAAGAAGGGTCTTGCTGTCGCCGAGACGGATGGGATTTCGCCGGTGGCGCCGGTCGCCGACGACTCTTCGGTTACCCGCGCGAACGGAGCTGGTAAATCTCCATGATCCTGGTGCCGCGGTGGGGGCCGTCGCAGACGAACTGCCATTTGCCGTCGGTATAGGTGTCGCAAAGCTTGACGCCCTTGACGAGTATCCAGTGACCGTCCTTGCCGCGATGGATGGCGAGCAGGTAATAGACCCACGCATTGCGCGGTTTCTGCATCCAGCTCCACAGCGTCGGGCGTTCCTTCTTTTCGAGATGCCAGAAGCTGTCCTGCAGCGTCATTTCCCAGCCGAGTTCCGTTGCGGCAGCGGCCACTTCCATGGCGCTGGTGCCCTTGATAGGGGCATTGTCGTCAACGCGGCGGAAGCGGTTGACCTCGCGTTCGACACGGCTGATCGGAAAGCCGGTCAATGCGGACAGGATATAAGGGCCGCAGAACGCCGTGCGGCCGGTGTCGTTCTTGACCTTGTTGAGGCCGGACGTCCTAATGGGCTGGCTGAGGGCATCGGTCATGGACCGGGAACTCCGATGAACGCTTGGCGAATCGATTTGTTAACAAAAGATGATCCGTGAGGGTTTACAAAGGGTAAACAAAGCTTGTGGCGGCGCGCTCATTTCGGCATGCCTGTGTGACATCTTCAACGTATACTATCCGGCACCGGGTTAATCGCGAGGCGGAAATGAACACCTCCTTCTTTCAGGAATTGCTCAACACGGTGGCCGAGCAGGGCCGAGCGCTGTTGCCCAAATCGCTGTTCGGCGACGAACCCGCACGGGGCATGCAGGCGCTTGTCGATGCCCTCGTCTCCGGGCGCGGGGAAGCTTCCGGCGTCGCCATCGCCCAGCAAATCCTCAACCACTACAAGATCCTGGGGAGCGACGAGAAACGCGCGTTCTTCCGTTACCTGGCTGCGGCGCCTGTCCTGAAGCCCGATGCCGACGCGGTGCTCGATGCCGCCGAGAACTATGTCAGCGAGCCGAGCGACGCGGCGCTCGCCAGGCTGCAATCGGCGGTCGACAGTCCGCGCCAGGAGTTCTTCCGCCGGCTTAACCTGGCGCCGGGCGCGACAGCCGAAATCGTCGCGATGCGCCGCGACCTTTTGCGGTTTCCAAAGGACGATCCGGCTTTTGCGATGGTCGACAACGATCTGCGGCACCTTCTCTATTCATGGTTCAACCGCGGCTTCCTGGTGTTGCGCCGGATCGACTGGCAGACGCCGGCGGCGATTCTGGAAAAGATCATCGCCTACGAAGCGGTGCACGAAATCAAAGGCTGGGAAGATCTGCGCCGGCGTCTCGATCCCGCCGACCGGCGCTGCTTTGCGTTCTTCCATCCTTCGCTGGTCGATGAGCCGCTGATCTTTGTCGAGGTGGCGCTGGGCGACGAGATCGCGGGTGCGATTGCGCCGGTCCTGAACGAGGAACGGAAGAGCGCGGCGCTGCGCGAGCCGACGACAGCGGTATTCTATTCGATCTCCAACTGCCAAGCGGGTCTGCAAGGGATCTCGTTTGGCAATTTCCTCATCAAGCAGGTGGTGGAAGAACTCGTGCGCGAGTTGCCGAGCCTCAAAACGTTCGTCACCCTGTCGCCGGTGCCGTTGTTCGCGCGCTGGCTGGACCGGGTGCGCGGCGACGACACCGAGGGACTCATCAGCGAAGAAGACCGCAAGATACTGTCTGACCTGCGTGATCCCGAATGGACCGACCGTCACGGCGACGACGAAGATCTCAAGGGCGCGGTATTGGCATTGGCAGCGCACTATTTCATGCGTGCCAAGTCCGAGCGCAACAAGCCGGTGGATCCGGTGGCGCGCTTCCATCTCGGCAACGGCGCGCGCCTGGAACGGATCAACTGGCTGGGCGATACCTCGGACAAGGGTTTGCGGCAGGCGCACGGCCTGATGGTCAACTACCGCTACGAAATCAAGGAAATCGAAAAGAACCACGAAGCCTATGCCAACAATGGCACGATCGCGGCTTCGCGTGCGGTCAAGGCGTTGTTGCCGTCGCAGAAGTCCAAGGGCGGCGAAGCGGGAAGCGTGCTGATGCTGCCGAGGCCGGCGATGGGGTCCGGGTCCGTCAGCCAGAGCGCCGACGGCGTCACCGCCGACCAGCTGAAAAAAGTCGGAACGGCGGACGAAGGTTGAGCGTTCTGTCGTGCGCTGATGGCTACTTGCCAGCTAGTGTGATAATTCAGAAGTTCGCCACCACCTGCGGCTACGTTCAGAGCGAACTTCTGAATCTGAATCACACTTGCAAGTCTATGATTCTAGTGTCCCTTATGTCTGCGAAGTTCGCTCGAGCGGTTGCCGCAGAGTGGAGGCGAACTCCGGAGACGGGACACTAGCGGAGGCCATGCACTATGGCCGCTGCAGAAGGCCGGGTTCGATGAGTTTGCCGAACGGCTGGCGCAACGCAGCGTTGAGAACCAGTGGAGAGAGCCGTCATGCGTTATGACGATCAGGACCGGCGCAGCTCGAACGTCGAGGACCGGCGCTCGCAGGGCGGAGGCGGATTTCGTTTTCCCGGCGGACTTGGCGGGCGCGGGGGCGGGCGCGGGGGCGGCTTGCGCATCCCGATCGGCGGGCGGGGCGGTTTCTCGCTGACGACGCTCTTGATCCTTGGCGCGATCATGCTGTTCTTTGGGATCAACCCGCTCGATGTGCTGATGAATGGCGGCGGATCGCCTGGGCGCAACAGTTTCGAAATCCCGCAGCTTCCCAACAGCGAACAGGCCGACCGAAGCCGGCCGCGGTCCGGTGTCGATATTCCGGGACTTCCAGGTTCGGCCGATAGCGCTCAGAAACCTCCGGCCTCGGATGACGAGATGAAGGTTTTCGTCGAGCGTGTTCTGGCCGATACCGAAGATGTCTGGACGCAGGTTTTCACATCGTTCGGCAAGGACTATCCGGAACCGAGGCTGGTCTTGTTCCGTGGGCAAACGTCGACGGGCTGCGGCATGGGGCAGGCTGCGATGGGGCCGTTCTACTGCCCGCTCGACGGGAAAATCTACATCGATCTTGCATTCTACGATCAACTTAAAAGGCAATTTTCAGCGCCGGGCGATTTTGCGCAGGCCTATGTCATCGCCCATGAAGTGGGTCACCACATCCAGAAGGTTCTGGGCATTGCCGACAAGGTGCAGGCGGCCAGGCAGCAGCGCAGCACGGAGGAAGGCAATCGCCTTCAGGTGCGCATGGAGTTGCAGGCGGACTGTCTTGCAGGCGTCTGGGCGGCGCGCAACGACCAGCTCAAGCAGCGGCTTGAACCCGGTGACATCGAAGAAGGTCTCAACGCAGCCAGGCAAATCGGCGACGACATGATCCAGCGGCGCCAGCAGGGCTATGTGGTGCCGGATGCGTTCACGCACGGTTCGGCAGCGCAGCGGCAGCGCTGGTTCAAACTCGGCTTCAAGGAAGGTCAGATCCAGGCCTGCCAGCCGGCCTTTGAACTGGGCTACGAGCAGTTGTGACGTGCGATTGGAAACGCTGAAATCGAAATCAGAGCGGTTGCATCGGGGCCGCTCTTGTGTGCTTTTCGGGTCGGTATCCGCGCAGTTTCTTCGGACGCATTTGTTCGGCCGCATTGCGTTTGACCGCGTCAGAGCGAATTGCCGCCGAACGGCCGCGTGCGGCAGGTGAGGCCTTCGCTCACAAGCGCGCTGCAGACACGGGCGACGCCGGTTGCCGAGACGACCGGGCCGGCGAGCAGCGCGAAACTGCGGTCCGGCGCACCGGGGTTCGTCTCGACGATATAGCGCGGTGAAAGATCGAGAAGAGCCGCGGCGTGACGCTCCTGCAGCAGGTTCCAGGTCAGGCGCAGCGATTCCACCGAAGAGCCGGTGGCGAGCAGCACGGCGAGCGCCGGGGCAGCTTCGGGCTGTGCCTTGGCTTCGGTGACGACGGCAGGGCCGAAGTCAATGGGTGCGGCGGGCTTGGCAACGGGGCGTTGCGGGGGTGGATTTGCAGCGGCTGCACGCGCTGGTGCGACCGCGGGCTTGAGGGCGGCGCGAATGACGGCGGGCGGCGGCGGCGCGCGCTCGGGCGGCGGCGGTACGGCGATGCTGCCCGTGACGATGTTCGAGGTCGCGGATGGGTCGGCGACAGGATTTGGCGGCGGCGTCACGGCAGCGACGACGCTCTGCGCATCCGGCGTCCGCCCTGGTCGTGAGGCAATGATCTGCTCAGTGGTGACGTACTTCGTCTCGATATTGGGGGACGGCGGGGCTGGCTCGATGAGTTCGGCCTGCTGCTGCGTCGCCGGCGAAACTGATGGAGCTGCGTCGTTGGCGACGGCAGTCGTGTCATCGAAGCGCGCTTCGGCTTCGGGCTGCCGGGTATCGGTGGTTTCGGTCGATGCAATGACTTGCGGCGGCTCGGCTTCGGTGGATTGGGCGAAGCGATCCGGGGCCGCGATATCGAGGGTGGCGCGGCCGGGGCCGCTCATCATCACGCTGATATAGGCGAGCGAAGCTAGTCCGACGACGGCGTAGCTGCCGACATATGCCAGCGGCAGGCCGGCGGGGATGAGATTCTGCTTGTGCGGCTCAGGACTCGACATCGTTGACGCGCTCCGGTCGTTCGGATTTATCACGGGACTGTTCGATGCGTGGCCGCGGATGCGGCAAATGCATCGGATCTCTACGCGTCTGGCCCGGTGCAGGCCGACAGACGGGGGCAGCGTCCGCTGAGTCGGGCGGACGAATCAATGTTGCGGCGGTGCAAAGCCGTGGAGGGGCTGTGGACGGAGGCGGTTTGCGCGCCCCGGATGCGTTCAATTCGCGAGACGCCTGCAATGTGTCTCCTCGAGGCAACAGTGCCGGACAGGCGTCGGCAGCGTTGAAACGAGCGCTGCGGGGCTTTGCGCGAATGTGCATCGGGGGGTAAGGGAGTTGCCGGTATAAGAACCTCACATTGAACGATTCTGGTCGATGCGGCCTGGTGCGGCACGGGCGACCAGACAGGCAGAACGAAGACGGAGTGCCGACATGAGCGACCGCCCCCTGTTGATCGTGATCCTTGCCGCCGGCAAGGGGACGCGGATGAAATCGGCGCGGCCAAAGGTGCTGCACGCGGTTGCCGGCCGCTCGATGCTGGCACACGTCCTGGCGCTTTCGGCGGATCTCGGCGCGCATGGTATCGCCGTCGTGGTCGGCCCTGACATGGACGATGTACGGGCCGAGGTGCGGGCTTGGGCGCCGGAAGCAAAAATTTACGAGCAGCGCGAACAAAGGGGGACGGGGGACGCGGTTCTCGCCGCGCGCGAAGCCATTGCCGCCCACTCCGGCGATGTTCTGGTGCTGTATGCCGATACGCCGCTGACGCGCAGACCGTCGCTTGAAGCGATGCGCCGCCAGCTCGACGAAGGGGCCGGTGTCTGCGTGCTCGGTTTCGTAGCCGCCGATCCGACGGGCTATGGGCGTCTCCTGACGGGAAGCGATGGCGCCCTGCTGGCGATCCGCGAGCACAAAGATGCCAGTCCCGCGGAACTTCTAGTCCGGCTCTGCAACTCAGGCGTAATCGGCTTTCGCGTCGACGATCTTGCCGGTCTCCTGGAGCGCATCGGCAACAACAACGCCAAGGGCGAATTCTACCTGACCGACGCGGTCGAGATCGCGCGCGGCGATGGTCTTCGCAGCAGCGTGGTGACGTGTGCGGAAGATGAAGTGCTCGGCGTCAATTCGCGGGACCAGCTGGCGACCGCCGAAGCAATCTGGCAGCGGCGGGCACGTGCGGTAGCGATGGCAGCGGGGGTGACGATGGTGGCGCCCGAGACGGTGTGGCTCGCCTACGATACCGCTTTCGGCCGTGACGTGGTCGTCGAGCCCAACGTGTTTTTTGGACCCGGTGTCACGATCGAGGATGATGTCCACATTCGCGCCAACTGCTATCTTGAGGGTATCGATGGCAAATCACGCGCCGGCCTGCGGATCGCCGAAGGCGCCACGGTCGGGCCGTTCGCGCGGCTGCGGCCAGGGACAACAATCGGACGTGATGTCCATATCGGCAACTTCGTCGAGGTCAAAAACGCCACGATGGAAGACGGCGCCAAAGCCAATCACCTGAGCTATGTGGGGGATGCGCGTGTCGGAGCGGGCGCCAACATCGGGGCAGGCACGATCTTCTGCAATTACGACGGCTTCAACAAGAACCTTTGCGACGTTGGCGCGGGCGTGTTCATCGGCTCGAATTCGGCCCTCGTCGCGCCGGTCAGAATCGGCGCTGGGGCCTACGTTGCGGCCGGAAGCACGATTACCCGCGATGTTGCCGCCGATGCGCTGGCCATCGAGCGTGCCGAGCAGACCGAAAAGCCGCAATGGGCGGCGCAATACCGCATCAAAATGGCAGCGCAGAAAAAGCGTTGAACGGGTTAAACGGCACGCTATTTGCTCAGGTTGACCGCAACGAGCGTGAGATAGAGCATCGGAACGGCCAGTCCGACCCTTCGCGTACTGCCGGGTTAGTAATACAACGTGGGTTGGCCGAATCGGCTTCGCGCAGTATCGATCGAGCGGGTCGCTCAGCGGCCGAAGTTCAGCAAGGGAATTCAAAGCGGCATGTGCGGCATCGTCGGAATCCTCGGTACTCATCCCGTTTCGGGTGATCTCGTCGACGCGCTGCGGCGCCTTGAATATCGCGGCTATGATTCCGCCGGGATCGCGACGGTCGAGAACGGGCATCTGGGGCGGCGCCGGGCCGAAGGCAAGCTGCGCAACCTGGAACAGCGGATCGCAGAAGACCCGTTGAAGGGGCTGACCGGGATCGGCCATACGCGATGGGCGACGCATGGCAAGCCGACCGAAACGAATGCGCATCCGCATATGTCGGAGCGCGTGTCGGTGGTCCACAATGGGATTATCGAGAATTTCCGGGCGCTGCGCGAGGACCTCAAGGCCAAGGGCCACGTTTTCGACAGCGATACCGATACGGAAGCGGTCGTGCATCTCATCACCGAGGAATTCAACCGCCGCGGCGATCCTGTGGCGGCCGTCAAGGCGGCGCTGCCGCAGCTTGAAGGTGCGTTTGCGCTGGGGATCATTTTTGCCGGTCACGACGACTTGATGATCGCGGCGCGGCGCGGCAGCCCGCTGGCGATCGGGCATGGCGAAGACGCCATGTACCTTGGCTCGGATGCCATTGCGCTGGCTCCTTTCACGAGCGAGATCACCTATCTCGAAGAAGGTGACATGGCCGTGTTGCGCCGGCTCGGCGCGGAGATCTTCGATGCAGCCGGGCAACCGGTGAAGCGTACCGCGGTCAAGTCGCAGGCGAGTTCGCTTCTGGTCGACAAGGGCAACCACCGCCACTTCATGGCGAAAGAAATCCATGAGCAGCCCGAGGTGATCAGCCACACGCTGGCCCATTACATCGACATGGCGGAAGGCAAGGTCAACTTCCCCGACCTCGGGATCGATCTCAGCGCCCTTTCGCGCGTCACCATCTCGGCCTGCGGAACGGCCTATTACGCTGGTCTCGTCGGCAAGTACTGGATCGAGCGCTATGCGCGGGTTGCAGTCGAAGTCGATGTCGCTTCGGAAATGCGGTACCGCGAACCGCCGCTTCCCGAAAACGGGCTGGCGCTGTTCATTTCGCAGTCGGGGGAAACCGCCGACACGCTCGCCGTGCTGCGGTACTGCAAGGAGCAGGGTCAGCGCATCGCTTCAATCGTCAACGTTCGCACGTCCTCGATCGCGCGCGAGTCCGATGTCGTATTGCAGACGCTGGCGGGACCTGAAATCGGGGTTGCCTCGACGAAGGCGTTCACCTGCCAGTTGGCGGCTCTCGCCAGTCTGGCGCTGGCGCTCGGGCGCGCGCGCGGAACGATCTCGGCGGAACTCGAACAGGAACTCGTCAAAGGGCTCCTCGAAGTTCCGCGGCATATCGCCGAAATGGTTGCCGACGAACGCCCCTACGAGAAACTTGCCCACGATCTCTCGAAGGCGCGCGACGTACTCTATCTGGGGCGCGGCATCAACTTCCCGCTGGCCCTCGAAGGCGCGCTGAAGCTCAAGGAAATCTCCTACATTCACGCGGAAGGGTATGCGGCCGGCGAACTCAAGCACGGGCCTATCGCGCTGATTGACGAGAATGTTCCCGTTATCGTCGTGGCTCCCGAAGATGGCCTCAGCGAGAAGACCGTGTCGAACGTGCAGGAGGTGGCCGCGCGCGGTGGGCAGATCGTGCTGATTTCAAATGGGAAGCCGGATGCGGCGGGCTGCGAACTGCTGGCGCACATCAAGGTGCCAGATGCGCATGCCTTCACGAATCCGCTACTCTATGCGATTCCGGTCCAGCTCATCGCCTACCATACGGCGGTGTTCATGGGGACGGACGTCGACCAGCCGCGCAACCTGGCCAAGTCGGTTACCGTCGAATAAATTGCGCGGTTTGTTGCATTTATGGCGATTCGGTCCTCATATTTGCCGAATCTTCTAGCATTTACTACGCTCCATCGTGGTTTTGCCGGAAACATGTCCCAGCATCCGGTTCCGTTCTTAATTCAGGAGATGTCTCGCGATGACGCCCGCAGTCGGACCGTTGTCCCGCTTTTGCCTGTTGCTTGCAGCAGGCGCGCTGGCGTTGGCGTTGCCTGTCGGGCCGCATAGCCTGGCGGTCGCGCAGACCACCAAAACGAAGACCAAGGCGAAACCCGCAGACGGGCGCAAGACCGTGATCGAGGGCATCAAAGCCTACGAATCCGGCAAGATGGACAAGGCCGTGGCGACGCTATCGAGTGCCGTGTCAGCCGGCGGGCTGTCTTCGCAGGACCTCGCCAAGGCGTTCTATTATCGCGGGCTTGCCTATCAGCGTTCGGGCAAATCGGCACAAGCGATTGCCGACCTGACAAATGCTGTGTGGATGAAGGGCGGGTTGTCGCCGGAAGAGCAGCAGACCGCGCTTGAAGCGCGGGGCAAGGCTTATGAGGCGGTCGGCGTCCAGGATCCCGGACCGCCCGGCACGAGCATCGGGACCCCTTCACCGACTGCGCAGGCGCCCGGCGTGCCGGCGACCGCAAGTGCGCCAGCAAAGCCGGCCGACGTTGCGGCTGCGCCGAAATCCAACGGAGCTGCGCCCGCAACGGGGTTTGCAACGCGGGTCGCCAAGGCTCCCGAGGTCGCAAGCGAAGCCGAAGATGCTAAACCTGCCTCCGGTAATCCGTTGTCGGGTGTCGGGAGCTTCTTCTCGAACCTGTTCAGCGGCGGCAGTTCTCCTGCGCAGCCGCCGGAAACTGCACCTTCTTCGACGGCGTCGATCGGTGCTCCGGCGACCGAGGGGGGCGCAACTTCGGCCGTCTCGGCATGGACCAGCGAAACGTCGGTGAGCGTTGCGAAAGCCGACGCGGCTCCGGTTCGCCAAACCGCGGTGCGAAAGACGGCGACCGCCACAGACGCGGCCGATCCGGCTGGGGCCTACAAGCTGCAGGTCGCCGCCGTACGCTCCCGCGACGAAGCCCAGCGGCTTGCCGCCCAACTCAAACAGAAGCATTCCGGGCCACTCGGCGCGCGCGTCCCCGACATCAGCGAGACCGTCTTCGGCAATATGGGGACGTTCTACCAGGTGAACGTCGGGCCCTTCGCGCAGACCAGCGAAACGGAAAAGGTCTGCAAGGTGCTGAAGGCGGACGGCTACGATTGCCTGGTGGTCAAGAAGTAGCGCTGGCGTCGCATCCTGGGTTCCTCAAACGAAAGTCGGGGGTCGGAGCGGGCCGCTCCCGTGCCATCGTGGCTAGAGCATTGTTCGGCCATACGCGATCGCTTCTCGCGATCGGATGGTCGGAAAGAGATGCTCTAGCATTTTGATTCTAGAGCAACATCCAACCCAGGAATCGACTTCGGCGCTTCCGTCAGATCGGATGTTGCTCTAGATGTGGACGGCGGGCGTCTGAGAGCGGGCAATCGATGGCCAAGGACAACGGCAATTCCGACGATCCTCCCAAGGGCAAGGACGATCATTCCGGCGACCTACCCGGTCCGTTCGCGCCTGAGCCGAAACGCGGTTTCACTTCGCATCTGGGCGCGCGGCTAAGAAACTATTTCCTGACAGGTCTCATCATCGTCGGGCCGGTGACGATCACGATCTACATCGTCTGGACGTTCATCCACGTCGTCGATACCTACATCAAACCCTTCATACCCGACCGCTACCTGCCCGAAACCTATTTGCCATTCGCGGTGCCCGGCATCGGCTTGATGTTCGGTGTCGTGGGGCTGATGCTGATCGGGGCGCTGGCGGCAAACCTGCTAGGCCGGTCGCTGATCTCGGCGGGCGAGATGATGCTCGAGGGCATGCCGATCGTGCGGAACGTCTACCGGGCCCTGAAACAGGTGTTCGAGGGCGTCATCTCGACGGCGGGGACGAACCAGAGCTTCCAGAAGGTCGGTCTTGTCGAGTTCCCGTCCAAGGGTTTGTGGTCGATCGTGTTTGTCACCAGCGAGGCGACAGGCGAGATCAACGCCAAGGCCGGGGATGGCAGCAAGCAACTCGTCGGAGTGTTCATGCCGACGGGGGTGGTGCCGCCGACAGGGTTCATCTGTTTCGTGCCGCGCGACAAGGTCACGATCCTCGACATGACCGCGGAAGATGCCGCCAAGGTCATCATCTCGGCGGGAATGGTGGTGCCGGAGTACGAGGCAAAGGTGCGGGAGTTGACGGGGAAGGAATAGCAATATGATTGGCCGGGCAACGCCGTTTCAGCGGCTGATCGCGATTGGCGAACACGTTTGCGGCAGCCTATGAGCAAGAAGAAATCGCTCATCAAGATCAAGCGCCAACTGTTGCCGGGTTCGGCTCCCGGACAGGTGGTCTCGCCCCGGCAATCGGGTCCAACGAAGGTGAAGATCATCGCCTATGGTCCTGATACCTTCGCCGAGCAGCGCGATGCCGGTCTCGAAGAGATTGCCGATCTGCGGGCTCGGTTTCCCGTCATCTGGATCGATGTCACGGGGCTCGGGAATGCAGATGCCATCGTTCGAATCGGCGAGCAGTTCGGACTGCACCGGCTGGCTCTCGAAGATGCGGTCAATACGCATCAGAGGCCGAAGGCGGAGGAATACGGCGACCATTTGTTTCTGATCGCGCGGATGCTTCGCGAGAGCAGATCGGGCGAGACCGAGCAGGTTGCATTCTTTCTTGGAGATGGCTTCCTCATCACCTTGCAGGAAGATGCCGGTGACTGCTTCGAACCGGTGCGCGAACGGATTCGCCAATCCAAGGGCCGAATTCGCAGCGTCGGGGCGGACTACCTTTGCTATGCGCTGATCGACGCCATTATCGACGCCTATTTTCCGGTGCTGGAACGCTTCGGGGAACTGCTGGAAGATCTCGAGGACGTGGTCGTGCGCAAGCCCGATCCGGTGCATGCGGGCGAACTCCACCACATGAAGCGGGACCTCTTGATGTTTCGCCGGGCGGTGTGGCCGCACAGGGAAATGATCAGCAGTCTCATTCGCGACGAGCATCCCCTGATCAGCGCCGACACGCGTCCGTTCCTGCGCGACTGCTATGACCATACGATCCAGCTGATGGACATCATCGAAACCTATCGCGAGGTCGCGTCGAGCCTGATCGACGTCTATATTTCCAGCGTCAGCGTCAAGCTGAACGAGGTCATGAAGACGCTGACGATCGTGGCGACGGTGTTCATGCCGCTGAGTTTCATTGCCAGTCTGTACGGGATGAATTTCGACCGCAGCGCGTCGCCGTGGAACATGCCGGAGCTTGGCTGGTACTTCGGTTACCCATTCGCTCTGCTGTTGATGACGGCCTCGGCAGCAGGGCTGTTGTTTTATTCCTGGCGCAAGGGGTGGCTCACCGTCCCGCCGCGGAAATAGCCGTCGGCTTGGGCGGCGGTCTAATCGCGGACTTTCTCACAAGGCGGGCCCCATTGTCCGGGGAGGACATCAGATCGAAATGCCGAGCCTGGGCAGGAGCCAAAGGGTCAACAGGTAGAGCGCAACCGTCATCAGGCACGAGACGCCGAGTGCAAGCCAGAAGCCGGTTCCCTGCCGCAGCAGCCACGGCAGCACGAGGAACATCGGCATCGTCGGCAGGACCAGCCAGAAGGTTGCTTCGGCGTGGTTGGCGATCCGCGTCGTGTCTGATGTGTCGCGCCACAGCCAGATCATGGCGAGGATCGAGACGAGCGGCAGCGAAGCGATGAGCGCGCCAAGGCCGGGGCTGCGTTTAGCGACTTCCGAGACGATGGCGATAATGATGCCGGAGAGAATGGCCTTGGCGGCGAGATAGAGCATGTGGGTTTTCCCGGATTGGAGGCTGATCGTCCGGCGAGATTACCCAGGAGGGGCGAACCGGGTCCATTGCCAATCGCGGCCGATAGGCGGCAGCGTCGCGAACGCCCGGCAGGGACCGGCGACCCGTCCGGGCGTTTCGGTACAGCAGGCGTCACTCAGTTGCCGAAAATGTAGCTGCCGTCGTCATTCTTCCAGAAGCAGGTTCCGGTTGCACTCTTGGCTTGCGTACCGGGCGGGCAACCCTTCGCGCGGCCGATTTCGCGGCCCTTGGTCGAGTAGTCGCTGGAGTTCTTGCCGGCGGTGAATTCGGATGCGACGGCGAGGCCGTAGGCGAGACCGCCGGACAGCATGGCGCGGCGGCTTTTGCCGGCGGTCTTCTGGACGATTGCGGCACCGTTCCTGGCGGCGGCGCTGTATAGCCCGGTCATCGCCGCGTGAGCGGGGGCGAGGGTGAAGAAGACGAGAGCGGCGGCGAGAAGGGCGAAGAGGGCGGCGAAACTCGATTTCATTTTTGTCGTTCCCTGTGACTGGAGGCTGCGGGGACAGCGGTGACGCCCGACGCCGAGCGGGTGGTTTCGGCAAGTCTCGTTTGCCAGGGAAATGCATTCAGTTCTGTTCCGCCGGGAACATGACGTTGCGGGATGCAAAGTCGACATTGCGTTGGGGAGGGCCGCCGTGCTGGGTCACGCGGCGCGGAACAGGCGGACGGCTTCGTCGCACTCGAACAGATAGAGCAGCGTGCGGATCGCATTGCCGCGCGGGCTGTCGAGGTCGGGATCGGTGGCAAGCAGGAGGCGCGCGTCGTCGTGAGCGGCAGCCAGCAGGTCTTCGAAATTCGGCACGTTGGCGACGCGGTATTCGGGAAGTCCGCTCTGGCGTGCGCCGAGCACTTCACCACCGCCGCGAAGTTCGAGATCCTTTTCGGCGATTTCGAAGCCGTCTTCGGTACGCTCCATCATCTGCAGGCGTGCGGAGGCGACTTCGCCGAGCGGCGACTTATAGAGCAGCATGCAGTAGGACTGGCGGTCGCCGCGGCCGACGCGGCCACGCAGCTGATGCAACTGGGCAAGGCCGAAGCGTTCGGCGTGCTCGATCACCATGATGTTGGCGTTGGGCACGTTGACGCCGACCTCGATCACCGTCGTCGCGACGAGGATCTTCAGTTTGTTCTCGGAGAACCGCGCCATCACTTCGTCCTTGGCCGTGCCCGCCATGGCGCCGTGAAGCAGGCCGACTGAATCGCCTCCGAAAATCTGCGCGAGGTGGGCTGCGCGTTCCTCGGCGGCGGCCAATTCGCTTTTGGCGCTGCTCTCGATCAGCGGGCAGACCCAGTAAACCTGGGCGCCTTCCTCGAATTGTGCCTTGAGGCGTTCGATCAGCCGCTCCATGCCGTCGACGGGCAGCGTCTTGGTGACGATCGGCTTGCGGCCCGGCGGTTTCTCGGTCAGCCGCGAGACATCGAGATCGCCGAAATGCGTCATCAGAAGCGTACGCGGAATGGGCGTCGCGGTCATGACCAGCATGTTGGCGCCGCCGCCGCCGCCCTTGGCCTGCAAAGCCAGACGCTGATGCACGCCGAAGCGGTGCTGCTCGTCGATGACGGCCAGGGCGAGATCCTGGAAGACGACGTCGGGCTGAAAAAGCGCATGCGTGCCGATCAGGATGTCGAGATGGCCGGAGCCGAGAAGTTCCAGGATATCCTTGCGCGCCCTGCCCTTCTCGCGGCCCGTCAGCAGCGCGACGCGCAGCCCGACTTTCGCAGCGAGCGGTTCAATCGTTTCCAGGTGCTGGCGCGCGAGCACTTCGGTCGGCGCCATCAAGGCGGCCTGTGCGCCGGTCTCGACGGCGTTCGCCATCGCCATCAGGGCGACGACCGTCTTGCCAGAGCCGACATCGCCCTGAAGCAGGCGCAACATGCGGCAGGGGCCGGCCATGTCGTCGGCGATCTCGTGCAAGGCGCCGGTCTGGGAGCCGGTCAGCGCGAACGGCAGTGCGGCCTTGATCCTCTCGCGGATCGACCCGTCGCCGGAA
Organism: Alphaproteobacteria bacterium; assembly: GCA_018819265.1. Taxonomy (GTDB): domain Bacteria; phylum Pseudomonadota; class Alphaproteobacteria; order Rhizobiales; family Hyphomicrobiaceae; genus Filomicrobium. Next base: position 33,317 of record JAHJQI010000127.1, on the reverse strand, counting down.
ATCGCGCGGCCGCGCTGGCCCTTGAGTTTGGCGCGCACGATGGCAAGCGCGATCTGGCCGGCGAGCAGCTCATCGTAGGCGAGGCGCTGCCAATGGGTGCTGCCGGTCGAGACGTCGGAGGTCTCTTCGGGGCGGTGAAGGTGGCTGATTGCGTCATGGAAGGGCGGCCATTTGCGTTCGGCCATCCAGTTGGGCTCCTGCCATTCGGCCATGGCGGGGATCCTTTCCAAGGCCTGCCGGATGGCCTTGTAGAGGACCTTGCCCGATAACCCGGCCGTCAGGCCGTAGACCGGTTCCATGAGCGGCAGGTCGCCACGCGACTGCGGCGGCACGATATAGTCGGGGTGGGTCATCTGCAGCTTTTCGCCGTACTGCTCGATGCGCCCCGAGATGAAACGCTCTTCTCCGGTCGGCAACTGGGCTTCGACGAAGCGGCGGTCGGCGTGGAAGAAGACGATATCGAGTTTGCCGGTGTCGTCTTCGCAGGCGACCTTATAGGGTGCCTTGGCGTTGCCGCGCGGGGACGGCCGGTGCTTCAGGACACGCACCAACAGAGTGACGATGCTGCCAGGTGCAGCATGCGCGATGCTCGGCTCGGCGCGGCGGTCGATGACGCCGGTTGGCAGGTGCCAAAGCAGATCGATGATGCGGGCTTGCGTAACGTTGGGGGGAAGCGACAGTGCTTTTCCGAGCAGCACGACGAGGCGCGGCCCGATGCCGGTGAGGCTCTGGGCGGGTGCGAACAGCGGTGTCAAAAGGCTCGGACGCAATTTTCCTTGGACCTCTGGTTACGCACGTGGCAGCGGAGTGCGAATAATTCTGCGGGTGCCCCCATTTTCCGGCCTGCGCCTTTGAAGACCCCGGCTTTCGGACCTGGGCATTCCGGGCCGCGCTTTGCAGAACGGCGGGCGGGCTTTATACCACGGCTCTCGAACGGCGCAGTTTCAGGGTGTGGAATAACTGTCGATAGGTCGCGAAGCCGCGTTGCTGGGGGCTTGGGGCTGCCCGAGGTTCAAAACAAGGGTTTCGAAGCATGGACGACATGGAGATGCGCCGCCGCAGGGCGATCTACAGGGCGCAGCATCGCGGCACCAAGGAACTCGACATCGTGATGGGCCGCTATGCGGCGGCGCGGATCGCGGACATGAGCCCGGACGAAATGACGCTGTTCGAACAGTTTCTGGCGCTCCCCGAGCCGCAGCTTTATGACTGGGTGATGAAGGGCGAGCCGGTCAAAGACACAGGCATGTCGGCGCTGGTCGCCGAAGTGCGCCGGCTTGGCGGTTTCGACTGACCGGGCGGTTGCCGCTGATGGGTATCAATTGGAATTCTGAGCGCGGGCTAGATCCGCAAACTGGTGGCGATGCAGAACAAGACAGAAGCGGCGCTCGCGCGCGACGTGCAACTGGGCGGCGTGCCCGAGGGCATGGAAGCCTGGGTGCTGGGCCAACTCGTCCGCGAAATTCCGGTCGACAATGAGAAGCAACCCGGCATCGTCCTGCATGTCGCCCGGGACGATCGCCGTCTGGCGGAACTGGAAGCCGGGCTGGCGTTCTTCACGCCCGAGGTCCGCGTCCTCTCCTTTCCCGCCTGGGATACGGTGCCCTATGACCGCATCGGTCCCAATACCGAAATCGTCGCGCACCGCATCGCGACGCTGGCGAAGCTTTCGGTCGGACGGCGCAAGGCCCCAACCGTGCTGCTGACGACCGTCAACGCGATCCTGCAACGGCTGCCGCCGCGCGATTTCCTGCGCGCCAGCCTGAAGCAGATGGCGGCCGGCCAACGCATCGACATGAACCGTCTTTTGCAGCGGCTGCAGCTGGCCGGCTTCACCCGCACCGGAACCGTTATGGAACCGGGCGAGTATGCGGTGCGCGGCGGTATCGTCGACCTGTTCCCGCCGGGGCGGGCGCTGCCCGTCCGGCTCGACTTCTTCGGGGATACGCTCGAAAGCATCAAGGCGTTCGATCCGCAGACGCAGCGGACGACGAAGGCTGTCCAGAAAGTCGTCCTGATGCCGATTTCCGAGGTGGCGCTCGGCGAGGAGGCGACCCGCCGCTTCCGGCAGCAGTATGTCGAATTGTTCGGCGGCGGGCACGGCGAGGATCCGCTCTACGAAGCCGTCAGCGCGGGCACCCGCTATCCCGGCCAAGAGCACTGGCTGGCGCTGTTTCATGAATCCCTGGAGACGCTTGCCGATTACGTGCCGGGCGCAGCGATATCGTTCGACCACAACGCAGATGAAGCCGTGCGCCAGCGCTTCGGACAGATCACCGAGCATTATGAATCGCGTCTCGAGGCCCTGGAGGTGCAGACATTCGGGGCGCCGCCCTATCGGCCGGTGCCGCCGCAGCGGATGTTTCTCGACGGCGCGTCCTGGGCGGGTCTCCTGAACGACCGGCGCGTCTACCGGCTCAATCCGTTCGAGGTCGGGGAGGGCGAGACGGTTCGTACATGGTCCGGGGTGCCGGGACGGACTTTCGCGCCGGAGCGTCAGAACGCCGATGTCAATGTGTTCGATGCCGTCGTCGCTCACATCCGCGGTATCATCGCGCAGAACCGCAGGGTGATCGTTGCGAGCTGGACGCCTGGGGCGCGCGAGCGCCTGATCGGCCTCCTCGCCGACCACGGTCTTGGCGATACGCGCCATGTCGCCAGCCTCGATGAAGCCCGCGCGCTGCCTGGAAAGATCGTGGGGATGGGCGTCCTCGGTCTGGAACGGGGCTTCGAGACACCCGAGCTGGTGGTCGTTGGCGAACAGGACATTCTCGGCGAGCGCCTGATCAGGCCGCGGCGGAAGACGCGCAAGGCCGCCGACGTTCTGAGCGAGGCGACGAGCCTATCGGTAGGCGATCTCGTCGTGCATGCCGATCATGGGATCGGGCAGTTCGTCGGGCTGAAGACGATCGAAGCGCTGGGCTCCAAGCACGATTGCCTCGAATTGCATTACGCCGGCGGCGACAAGCTGTTCCTGCCGGTGGAAAATATCGAGCTGCTGTCGCGCTATGGCGGCGACGAGGGGACGGCGCAGCTCGACCGGCTTGGCGGCGCGAGCTGGCAATCGCGCAAGTCGCGGTTGAAGCAGCGGCTGTTGGAGATCGCCAGCGAACTGATCAAGATCGCGGCGTTGCGCCAGTTGCGCGAAGCTCCCGTGCTGACCGTGGCGCAAGGCGACTACGAGGAATTCGCCGCGCGTTTTCCCTACGAGCCGACGGAAGACCAGGAGAGCAGCATCGAAGCGGTGCTGGAGGACCTTGCATCCGGACGTCCGATGGACCGGCTGGTGTGCGGCGACGTCGGCTTCGGCAAGACGGAAGTCGCGCTCAGGGCTGCATTCGTCGCCGCGCTCAACGGTCTGCAGGTGGCTGTCGTGGTACCGACGACGCTGTTGGCGCGCCAGCACTTCAAGACGTTTTCGGATCGCTTCGCCGGGTTGCCGGTGAAAATAGCGCAGGCTTCCCGCCTCGTCGGGCCGAAGGAACTCAGTGCCGTCAAGGAAGGCGTGAAGGACGGATCACTCGACATCGTGATCGGGACGCATGCGCTGCTCGGAAAGCAGATCAAATTCCAGCGGTTGGGCCTTCTGATCATCGACGAGGAGCAGCACTTCGGCGTGACGCACAAGGAGCGGCTTAAGCAGATGCGTGAAGACGTCCACGTTTTGACGCTGTCGGCGACGCCGATCCCGCGGACGCTGCAACTAGCCTTGACGGGCGTGCGGGAACTCTCGCTGATCACGACGCCGCCGGTCGACCGGCTCGCGGTGCGCACCTACATCTCGCCGTTCGACCCCGTTGTCGTGCGCGATGCCTTGCGGCGCGAGCGCTATCGCGGCGGCCAGACGTTCTATGTCGTGCCGCGTATTTCCGATCTCGCGGACGTATCGGAATTCCTCGCCGGGGCGGTGCCCGAATTGCGCGTCGCGCGCGCCACGGGCCAGATGACGCCAACCGAGCTCGAAGACGTGATGACGGCGTTCTACGATGGCAGTTTCGATATTCTCCTGTCGACGCCGATCGTGGAATCCGGGCTCGATGTTCCAAACGCCAATACGCTGGTCGTGCATCGTTCCGACATCTTCGGGCTGGCGCAGCTCTATCAGATCCGCGGGCGTGTCGGCCGCTCGAAGACGCGGGCGTACGCCTACATCACAACGGAACCGGGCAAGGCTTTGACCGCCGGCGCGGAGAAGCGGCTCAAGGTTCTGCATTCGCTCGATTCGCTTGGCGCGGGCTTCTCGCTGGCCTCCCACGATCTCGATATCCGCGGCGCGGGCAACCTGCTCGGCGAAGAGCAGTCGGGGCATATCCGCGAAGTCGGTTTCGAACTCTACCAGCAGATGCTGGAAGAGGCGGTCGCCACGATGAAAGGCGGCGAAGAAGCGGAAACCGGAGAACGCTGGAGCCCGGAAATCTCCCTTGGCACCTCGATCCTGCTGCCGGAAGACTACATCAGCGACCTGCAGACACGGCTCGGTCTCTACCGGCGCTTGTCCGGCCTGGAGACGCGTGAAGAGATCGACGGCTTTGCCGAGGAACTGGCAGACCGTTTCGGTCCGCCGCCGGAGGAAGTCCGCCATCTGCTCGACGTCATGGAGATCAAGGGGCTGTGCCGGAAGGCGGGTATCTCGCGGGTCGACGCGGGGCCGAAGGGAGCGGTCGTGCAATTCCACAACAACAGCTTCGCCAACCCGGAAGGGCTATTGCATCTGATCGCGGCGTCGCGTGGTCTGATCAAGCTGCAGAGCGATCATAAAATCGTTTTCCGGGGCGACTGGGATCTGCCCGAAAAGCGCCTCGTCGGCGTTCGCGGGTTCGTTGCCAATCTCGCCGATGTGGCAGCCGAGGGCCGCAAGGCAGCTTAGGGGTGCGCGACAACGGCGAAGCTACGGGAATGAATAGTGATTTTCGCTTTTCGGCATTCAGCGCAGGTTAATTCTGCCAACATTACGACTTAAGAGAAACCTGAGCGCGCTTTGAGACTGGTCGGGCTCATCGTTTGTCGAGGTGATCTCCATGAAGCGTTTCCTGTCGGCTTTGGTTTGTGCGGCCGGATCGTTTGCCGGGCTGGCGTCTGGGGCAAATGCGCAAGGCTTCGATTGTTCGGACAGGCTGTCGCTCGATGAGCAAACAGTCTGCGAGAGCCGGGTGCTGTCGCAGCTCGATCTCGAATTGTCCGACGTCTATGAGGATGTGCTTTCGCGCGTTTCCGAGGTGGAGCGCGAGCGCCTGCGCGCCGAGCAGCGCGACTGGATCGAGACCCGGCGGGCGTGCCGCGCGCGCGCGCACTGCCTCGACCGTCTCTACCGCGACCGCATTTCGGAACTCGAGGACCGCAACGAGACGGGAGGTCGCGCCGCGCCGCGCGGCGAAGCAACTGATGGGCGCGACCGCTGGGCAGCGCTGGGGTCGGTCGATACCGGCGGATACAGCGAGCCGCTGACGATCCTGGTCGGCTTTTCGCGCGGGCGCTTCGACGCGCTGCAGTTGCGGGTCCGGGATGCAGGCGCACGCATCGAGCAGCTCACAGTCATCTACGGCAACGGCAGCTTGCAGCGGTTCACATTCCGGAGGCCGTTTCGCGCCGGCCAGCTGTCGGACAGAATTGAACTGCGCACGCGCAGGTTCGGGCGCTTCATCGAGCGCATCGTCATCGAAGCACGAGCGCCGCGCGGGGCGCGTATCGACTTGATCGGGCGGCGCAGCGAAGTGAGACCAGACAGCGAGCGACCACTGGCGCGGGACCGCGATACCGGGCCCGACCTCGGTGAGGGCTATGCCGATGGCGACCGCGATCGGTACGCCGACCGCGACCGGTATGCGGACCGCGATCCGGGCCGTTTCGAGGACCGCGATTTCGACCGCCGCGAAGAGCCTGGGCGCGACGACGATCGCGGCAGCGGTCGCGATCGTGTCGATCCCGGTGACAGCTATGATCCGCGGGACGGGGATCAGCGCAATCGCAACCGGCAGGATGACTATCGCGACGAGCAGCGCGCCGTCGTCAGCCGCGAGGGGTTGTTGGATTTCGTCAAGAACGTCTTCCACCGCACCGCGGAAATGAGTGCTGCCCAACTGCGCGAAACCTATGCGTCGCGGGCCGACTATTACGGGGAGCGGCGCAAGCCCGTCGAAGACATCATCGCGGATAAGCGCGACTACGCGCAACGCTGGAGCGACCGGGCGTTCCGCGTGCGCGAGGAGACGTTCCGCCATGAAGAGACTTCGCAACCAGGCGTTTATGAGTTGAGCTACAGTTACGATTTCCACGTGCGCGGCAACGGCCGCGAGAGCAAGGGAAACGGCGAGACAACGCTGCTGGTCGATACCAACGAGGGGCGCTACGTCATCCTGAAGGAAGACGGCAGGGTGCTGCAGCGGTTGTAGAAAAAATAACGCCCCTCATTCCTTCCCGGCCGCGAGCAGCGAGCGCATGACTTTGCCGTTGGGTGTGCGGGGCAGGGACTTCACGAAGCGGATCTCGCGCGGGCATTTGTAGGGGGCGAGGCGCTCGGCGGCGAAGGCGAGGATGTCGTCGGCCGCCGGCGGTGCGTTCCAGTCGGACGGCACGATGAACGCGGCGATGACGCAGAGGTCGTCGCGCACGCGCAGTTCGGTGCAGGCGACCTCGGAGATTTGCTGATGAGCAACGAGGGCCGCCTCCACTTCCTGCGGGGCGACGCGGTAGCCCTGCGCCTTCATGACATCGTTGGCGCGGCCGAGGTGGGTGACGTAACCATCCGCATCAATGCGTCCCAGATCGCCGCCGACAAACCAGTCGCCGCGCAAGACTTCCCGTTCTTCGTCGGGCCGGTTCCAGTAGCCGAGCATGAGGCCGGGGTCGCTTCTGTGGACGGCGATGAGACCCTCCTCGCCGGTCGGGAGCGGAGTTTCGGAAGCGCTCTCGACAGGCAGGATCGCGACTGCGCGCCCGGGCTGCGGCTTGCCGACGGTGCCGGGTCTGCGTGGCACGCTCGGCGAAGTCGAGATGTAGGTCGATATCTCGCTCATGCCGAGGGCTTCATGGAGTTCGGTACCCGTGCGCGCGCACCAGTCCTCGAACAGGCCGGGGGGCGGGGTCTCGCCGGCGGTTAACGCGTGCCGCAGGTTGGTGAAATAGTGCGGCGAGGTGTCGGCGTATTTGAGGATCTGGCGGAACAACCCAGGCACGGCGGCGAACAACGTGGCGCCGGTCTTCTCGATCAGGACAGGCCAGATTTCCGGGCGCTTCTCGCCGGCATAGATGATGGCAGTGGCGCCGTTGGCCCAGGGGTCGGTGAGGCCGGTGCCAAGCGTATAGGTCCAGTTGAAGGCGCCGGCGTGCAGCATGCGGTCGTCAGGGCTGATGCCATACCAGCCCTGATACATCGGGCGGCGGCCCCAGGCGGCGCGGTGGGCATGCAGCACGCCTTTGGGTTGCGAAGTCGTCCCCGAGGTGTAGATCAGGTAGCCGGGGTCGTCGGCGCGGGTGTCGGCCCAGTTGGCGCGGGAGCAGTCGCGGCGAAGGGCTTCCAGTTCGGCGGCCTCGAAGCGGGTGACGCCTGCGGGTAGGCGCGCTTCGGTAAATGCATCGTCGAGTGCGATGGCGCTGGCGCGGCTATCGAGGAGAAGGAATTCGAGTTCCGTCGGGGTGAGCGCGTTCGAGGTCGGCAATGGCACGATGCCGGCGGCCAGCGTGCCGAAGAAGACGATCGGATAGAGAGGCGTGTTGTCGAGCCGGATCAGCAGGCGGTCGCCGGGCTGCAGGCCATTGCGGCGCAGCCCCGTGGCGATGCGCAGGACGGCGTCCTCAAGCTCTGCGAAGGTCCAGATCTCGGCGGGTTCATTCCCATCGATCGCGGTCACGACGATGAGCGCGGGCTTGTCGGGCGTCGTAGCGGCTGCGCCTGCAAGGCAACAGCGGGCCATGTTGAAGCGGTCGGGCGGCAGCGGACCGCAAAACCGATGCGGTTTCGATTTGAGGTTTCGAGCGCCGATCACGGGTTGGTTTTCTTTCCGGCTTTGTCCCCGGCGTCTGCGGCCCACCAGGTGTCGAGCTGATAACCGAACAGCGATGTCTTGTCCGGCTGGCGCAGGCGCGTCCAGTAACCGACCCATTGCTTGGGCAGGTGGAACAGCGGCAGAACGTAGTGACCCGACAGCAGCACCCGGTCGAGGGCGCGCACCGCGGCGACGAAATCGTCTTCGTCGCGGGCGGCAAGCATCGCCTCGATCATCGCGTCGGCGGCCTTGTTCCGGACGCCGGCGAAATTGAAGGTGCCCTCGCGCTCGGCCATTGTCGAAGACCAGCGGAAGATCTGCTCGTTGCCCGGCGACAGCGAGGAGGGCCAGCGCGTCTGGATCATATCGTAGTCGTAGCTTTTGATGCGCGACTGGTATTGGGCGCTGTCGACGACGCGGACACGGGCGGCGATGCCGAGCTTTTCGAGATCGCGGCAGAAGGCGAGGAAAAGCCGTTCGTTGGTGGTGGTTCCGGCGAGGAGTTCGAAGGCGAGCTGTTGGCCGGTCTTTCGGTTGACGAGTTTTCCCGCCTTGAGCTGGTAGCCGGCTTCATCGAAGAGCTTCAGGGCGGCTCGCCAGTTGGCACGGTTGCGGCCGGTTCCATCCGTGTCGGGCATGCGGTAGGTGCCGGCCATGATCTCAGGCGAGACGGCATCTTGATAGGCCGCCAGCAACGCCTGTTCCTTTTCGCCGGCGGGCTCACCGACCGAGGACAGGACGGAGCGCTCGAAGTAACTCTGCGTGCGCTCATAGAGGCCGTGATAAAGGTTCTTGTTGATCCAGGAGAAGTCGAACAGCTTGATGATGCCTTCGCGCACCTTCGGATCGGCGAAGACGGCGCGGCGGGTATTGAAGGCGAGTGCGTTCATGCCAGCGGGAAGACCGAGATCGAATTCGCGCCGGACGAGTTTGGCGCCGCCGCGTTCGCGCTCGCCATAGCCTCCGGCCCAGCGGGAGGGGTCCTCCTCGATGCGCATGTCGATCCTGCCGGACTTGAAGGCTTCGAACATGGCGGCGTCGTCGCGGAAGTAGTCGTAGCGGATTTCGTCGAAGTTGAAGCGGCCGCGGCTGGTGGCAAGATCATTGGCCCACCAGTCCGTGTTGCGCTTGTAGACGACGGCGCGGCCGGCATCGACCTGCGAGATCGTATAGGGGCCGCTGCCGATGGGAGGGTGAAGCGTCGTCAGCTGGAAAGACTCCTCATTCAGGAGATGGGCCGGCAGGACCGGCATCAATCCGAGGATCAGGGGCAGTTCGCGGTCGCCGGGTTCGAGGTCGAAGCGCACGGATAAATCGGAGACGCGTTCGGCTTTCGTCACCTTCTTATAATAGGCGCGGTGGTTGGGGCGGCCGTGATCGCGCAGCGTCTTCCAGGAGAACAGGATATCGTCGGCGGTTATGGCCTTGCCGTCGGAGAATTTCGCCTTGGGGTCGATGTTGAACGTGATGGAGCTGCGGTCGTCGGGGACTTCGATGCTCTCGGCGATGTGGCCGTAAAGCGTGAACGGCTCGTCGAGCCCGCGGGTGAGCAGGCTTTCGTAAAGGAAGTCGCGCAGGCCGGCTGCGGGCACGCCCTTGATGATGAAGGGGTTGAGGCTGTCGTAGGAGCCTAGGATTCCAAGAGTTACCGCGCCGCCGCCAGGGGCTGCGGGATTGACGTAGGGGAAGCGTTCGAAGCCTTGCGGCAGCAGCGGTTTGCCGTGCATGGCTATCGCATGGCGGGCTGCGAGAGGGGTCGCGTCGGCTGCCGCTGTAATTCCGACGGCGGATTGGTGTGCAAGCAGCAGCGCGGCAACGGCCAGGGTGGTTCCCAGGCTCAAGGCTCGCGGCAGAGCGCGTGCGAATGGCATCATCATATCGGCTCCGGGCGTCGGTGGAGGTGTGGTTGTCGCCGGAAAGTCGTGTCGCCACAAGAGTGCGGCAAAGTGGGCCGTTTCTATGTTGCCGCGTGGCGGGTTTGCCACTTAACCGCCTGTCACCGGCAGATACCACGGTTCAGGATCGAAGTGCGTCACGGGATTGCCTCATTCGGGGCATTTACACCCCTTCGCGGGGCGCACAGCGCGTCCGGACCTGCGCGCCAATGGGTGCTGTTCAGTGGGGCTCAGCTGGCGGGGCCAGCTCTCAAACATAAGGTCGATGATTCATATGATGCCAACGATTCTGAAATCGCAGACCCACGTGCTTGGCGCGGCGCTGCTGTTGACATTGGCCGGTGCTGCCGGGACAGCGCTCGCGCAGGATGCGAAGCCTGCCGCCGATGCCGGAGCGAAGCCTGCCGCTGAAGCCGGAGCGAAAAAGCCGCAGAGCGCCTGGGTCAAGCTTTGCGAAAAAGCGCCGCTCGTGAATGTCGATAAAGACGGCAAGGAAGTAAAGTCGGAAAAAGAAATCTGTCTGACGCACCATGAGCGCCTCGATGGAAACACGGGGATGGTGCTGGTTTCGGCGGCGCTGCGCAAGGTCGAGGGCAACGACAAGCAGAGCCTGATGGTGATGGTGCCGCTTGGAATGGCGATTCCGGCAGGCGTTCGCGCGGCCGTCTACACGCCCGACCAGTGGGCCAAGGCCTCCAAGAACGAGAAAGTCGACGACAAGGAGCTGAAGCCGTTCACGCTCAAGTATTCGCTGTGCCATCCGGCTGGCTGCACGGCGGAAGTCGAAGCGACGCCGGAGATGATCGACAGCTTGAAGAAGGGCGGCGGTATCATGGTACTTGCCATGAATGCGGCGACCCAGCCAATCGGCTTCCCGGTGCCGCTCGATGGCTTTACCGCCGCCTTTGATGGCCCGCCGGTCGACAACAAGGCCTATGCGCAGGCGCGCGGCCAGCTGATGGCTCAGATCCGCGAACGCCAGAAGGCGGCCTACGAGGCCTATCAGGCCGAGCAGCAGAAGAAGCAGGCTGACGGCGGCGCTGCGGCTGCCGCTCCTGCCCCTCCTGCCGCAGCTCCTAAAAAGAAGTAAGGCTGGCAACAGCCGGGCCGGTTCGTTTGGATCGCCTTGAAAATCGGCCCCGCGTGGAGAGATCCGCGCGGGGTTTTTCTTTTCTTTCGACCCGGACTTCGATTGCCAACATTTCGTCTGCTCAACACAGTTCAAATGCCTGGGTCCGGGCACGTCACCTATGGAGCGCCAACTGCAGCTTGCTTGGGTTCCCGCCTTCGCGGGAATGACGTTGCGGGGGCGGCGGCCCTGGCGTTCGTTGCTGTGGGCTTTTCTGTCTCTCCCAATTCTATTCCACAACTTCGGCAGGCCGATGTTGAAGCTGGCAGGCCCATCTTTGTTGCGACTATCCGCCAGACGAAGGCCGAGGTCCGGGCACGTCACCTATGGAGCGCCAACAGCAGCTTGCTTGGGTTCGCCTTCGCGGGGATGACGACTTTTGTGCCATTCTCTGCCGAGCCTGCCGGCTGAGGCATTCGCCGCATGGGCGCCCCGATCAGGAAAGCGAGTCGCCATTCGCAAGCGCGACCGGATCCCCGCCTTCGCGGGGATGACGACTTTTGTGCCATTCTCTGCCGCGCTTGCCGGCAGAGGTCTTCGCCCGTGCCGTTGGACTCCGCACATCGGCTCCCACATTCGTCATCCCCGCGAAGGCGGGGATCCGGCCAGGTATCAAGAGACCACCATCATCTGCCATTCTCTGCCTAGCCTGCCGGCTGAGGGTCTTCGCTGCATGGGCGCCCCGGTCAGGCCAGCGAGTCGCCATTCGCAAGCGCGACCGGATCCCCGCCTTCGCGGGGATGACGACTTTTGTGCCATTCTCTGCCGCGCTTGCCGGCTGGGGCATTCGCCGCATGGGCGCCCCGATCAGAAAAGCGAGTCGCCATTCGCAAGCGCGACCGGATCCGCCTTCGCGGGGATGACGACTTTTGTGCCTTTCTTTGCCGCGCGTGCCGGCCGGGGAGCGCAGCCGCATTTGTTCCCCGGTCAGGCAAGCGAGTCGCCATTCGGAAGCGCGACCGGATCCCCGCCTTCGCGGGGATGACGACTTTTGTGCCATTCTCTGCCGCGCTTGCCGGCAGAGGTCTTCGCTGCATTTGTTCCCCGGTCAGGAAAGCGAGTCGCCATTCGGAAGCGCGACCGGCCCGCCTGCGCGGGAATGACGATGCGGGGGCGGCGAACCTGGCGTTCGTTGCCGTGGGCTTTTCTGTCTCTCCCAACTCTATTCCACAACTTCGGCAGGCCGATGTTGAAGTTCCGGATCCCGCCTTAAATTGCACCCGCGCTTTCCCTCTGGTGAACATCGTTCACAATGAGCGTTGTTCAGCGAGTTCAGGGGTAGCGAGTTCAGGGGTAGCGAGTTCAGGGGTAGCGTCCCAACGCACTTCGCGCTGCGATTGAGCGCCATGGAGTCGACGCCGGTCGACTACGGGGTCGAGTCGTATTTCGGGCGAGGGCAAGCGGCTTGAAAAGCTGATCGGCAAGGGCTCGATGCGCGTCATCGCTGGGGTCGGCCCCGATGGGCGCACGGCGAGCAAGGGCATCGAAGCGGAGGGCAAGCGCGTTTTCGAGGAGCGGGTTTGGTGATGGCGTACTGTCTCGGCTTGTGTCATCCCGGTGCTCGTCACCGCGATCCAGTGTGCGGCAAGTGTTAATGGGAGCAGGGTTCGATTCGGTCACGTTGTTGCGGCGGCTTCCAATCGGAATGGCACATATCGTAGGGAACCTGGGTCCCGGCAATGCATGTCGGATGACAATGGTGGAGCGCATGGCGTTTCGCGTGGACAGCGTCTGCGTACAAATTCCGCCACAAATATGAACGTAGTTCATACGATGAATTGCAGGTGGACGTAAAATGCTGGGCGTGGACCAAAGGCGGGCGTTATGACGAAAACAGGTGGCGCGATGGAAAACAGGCAGGTGATGAAATGAATACCAGCTATTACCGCAGGCGGCTGGCGGTCGATCTGCCGCGATGGGTGGAGGCGGGGCATGTCAAGCCCGACGGCATGCGCGCGATCCTCGCCGAGTGCGATCGCGACGCGGGCGGCGGTGCAGCGTTCGGCATGTCGAACCGGCTGGTGGCGGCGCTGTCGCTGATCGGCGCAATCCTGATGGGGGCGGGGGCGCTCAGCTTCGTTGCCGCCAACTGGCAGGAAATGCCGCGCCTCGTACGGCTGGCGTTGATGGGCGGCGGCATCTGGGCGTCGTATGGCGCGGGTGCGGTGTTGTTCCAGCGCGGTCTCGACGTGTTCGCGCACGGTGCGGTGCTGTTCGGCTCGGCGCTGTTCGGGGCGAGCGTCATGCTGGTCACGCAGATGTACCACCTCTATGGCAATCCGCCGGACGCGGTGATCGTGTGGGCGGCGGGTTCGCTGCTGGCGGGCCTGCTGTTCCGCTCCAGCGCTTCGGCGCTGTTGAGCCTCGGTCTCGTGTGCCTGTGGGGCGGCTGGGAAACGGAAATCGGTCGCGGCGTGTTCTATCCGTTCGTGCCAGCGCTCGGTGCAGTGGCGGCGGTGCTGTATTACATCGGCAGCGGTTATGGCGTGAAGGCTGCGAGTGTTGCGTTCGGCGTGTGGGTCATTTCGCTCGGCTACATTCTCGAACAGGGGCACGCGCACACACTCGTGTTGTTGATCGGGGCGGCGATTGCCGGGGCTGGCGCCGCCATCCAACAGGGGCTGGGGCGATTTGCCGAAGCCGGGCGGGTGATGGTCGTCGTCGGGTTTGCGATCGGCATGGCGGCGCTGTTCGCGCTGCAGTTCGTCGAGGCGATCAGTCTCGCGGCGCTGCTGGCGTTTGCCGCGGTCGCGATCGCCGCGGCCATCTCGGCAATTGCATGGGGCCTCAAGAGCCACGACCTGACGCTGAGCCGGACGGGGTACGTGGCATTCTTTCTCGAAGTGGTCAGCCTGTTCGTGAAAACCGTCGGCACGCTCATCGGTTCGTCGTTGTTCTTCGTCGTCACCGGTGCGGGCGTCATCGGCTTGGCGGTGCTGGCCTATCTCGTCAACAAGCGCATGCGAGCCATGCAGGCAGGCGAAGGAGCAAAGTCATGAAGCGCTTTTTCGGGTTGAACGTGTGGCTGGCGGTTCTCGTCGTCGCGGGCGTGCAGAGTGCGGCGCTGGGCTACATGATCGTCGACCGGGCCGGGCTTTTGCAGCATGGCCGGGAGATCGTACTCGACGTGCAGCCGGTTGATCCGCGCAGCCTGTTCCAGGGGGACTACGTGATCCTCAATTACGGGGCGCTGTCGCGGATCGACGGGGCGTTCCTGAAGGATATGCCGGACGGTACGCGCACGCTTTATGTGACGGCGCGGAAGGGCGTACTTCCTCAAAGCGAGACCGTGCAAGGCGACGGCGGGCAGGGCGAAGAGCGTCAGCGGCAGCAGAGCGAACCGGCCGTCGGATGGATGCCGGTGGCGGTGAGCGTTTCATATCCAGCCAGCGTCGCCGACGGCGATGTCGTGTTGCGCGGCAACGTGCCGGAGCATTACGCGCTGCGATTGAGCGACATGGGGTCGACGCCGGTCGATTACGGGATCGAGTCCTATTTCGTGCCGGAAGGCGAGGGCAAGCGGCTTGAGAAGCTGATCGGCAAGGGTGAGATGCGCGTCATCGCGGCGGTCGGCCCCGATGGCCGTACGGCGATCAAGGGCATCGAAGCGGAAGGCAACCGGGTCTATGAGGAGCGGGTTTGGTGATGTGGCGCTGGCATATCAGTCGTCGCAATACGATTTGTGGGCCATGTTCACGCGGAAGGGTTGGTGCTTTTGGGCCGGAGCGGACGTGACCAACATTCCGGGATGGCCAAAACCTGTCCGCGTCCCTCAGCGTTCAAGATTGGCCTTTGTGGCACGAAGGATATCGTTTGATAGCTTGGGATCAGTGACGGCCCTGGCCAACACAAGGGCTCCAACGAGGGATGCGACCATTGCAATTGCGGCTTCGTCGCGCTTGCGCTGCTTTGTACCGGAACCCTGCGGTTCGCTCAGCGCGGAAATCATTTCGCGTAATCCAGCCGTGAAGCGCGTTCGCACGCCCTCGCTTTGACGAGGCATCTCTGAACATAAGGCTGCAAGGGGGCAACCGCGCCCCGGCGCGTCACGATGTTCCGCTGAAAGGTAGCTGGAAACGTACTCGCGGACATCAGCAGCGCTCATCTCCTGGCTTTTTTCAGCGATGACGTCGGCTAAAGCCTCCTCGATCAGGCGCTCCTTGGAGCAAAACTGACTGTACAGGCCACCGTGCGTCATGCCGGCGGCTTCCGTAAGCGCATCAACACCGGCTCCTAAAATTCCGCGTTCGCGTATGAGGCGCGACGTCGCCTTCAGAATACGTTCGCGATTTCTAGCAGCCTGTTCTTTGGAAACGCGCATCGGCGAAGCCCTCGTTCGTTTAGCGGGACTTGACAATTATAATGGCGACCGTCATCTAATGCAATCATTACGATCGCAATCAATAAGCCGTCAGCCAAAAGAGAGGCGCCCAGCATGAGCCGCGTTGTTCGTTTCCACCGCATCGGCGGTCCCGAAGTCCTCGAGATCGAAGAACTTCCAGACCGCCCTTTGAACGAAGGCGAGTTGCGTGTGCGCGTCGAAGCCATTGGCCTCAATCGCGCCGAGCAAATGTTCCGGTCCGGAGCATACCTAGAGCAGCCGAACTTGCCTGCCCAAAACGGCTATGAAGCGTCAGCCGTGGTGCTTGAACTAGGCCCCGCCGTCAGCGGCTTCGCCGTCGGTGAGCCCGTCAGTGTCATTCCTGCATTCTCGCTCAATGCCTATGGCATCTACGCCGAGGTTGCCGTTGTACCCGCCTACGCCGTCGTTAAACGGCCTGAGGGGCTGAATGCCGTCGAGGCGGCGGCTGTCTGGATGGCGTACATCACCGCTTACGGCGCACTCATCGACATCGCCAAGGTCGGCAAGGGCGACGCGGTCGTCATCCCGGCTGCCTCATCGAGTGTGGGGCTTGCTGCTATACAGATCGTCAATAGCGTGGGCGGCGTTTCTATTGCGATGACCCGCACCAGTGCGAAGGTGGCTGCATTAAAGGCGGCGGGCGCGGCGCATGTCGTGGCTACGGAAGAGCAGGATCTGGTGGAGGCTATCAATGCAATCACCGGGGGCAAGGGTACTCGTGTCGTATTCGATCCTGTCGGCGGGGCTGGTGTCGAGAAGCTAGCGGCAGCAATGGCACCTGGTGGCATTCTAATACTTTACGGACTGTTGAGCCTGCAGCCGACGCCTTTCCCCTTCGGTCCGGCACTTCTCAAGGGTCTCACCGTCCGGGGCTACACGCTGTTTGAAATCGTGCCCGACATGGCTCGCCGCGAAGCCGCGATTTCATTCATCACTCGCGGTCTTGAAAACGGAACGCTGAAGCCTGTCATCGCCAAAACTTTCCCCTTCGACCAAATCGTCGAAGCGCACAGGTACCTGGAGTCCAACGTCCAGTTCGGAAAAATCGTCGTCACCGTGTGAGGCGGGTACAAACGCTTCACCGTTTCAAAAATCGGAACGCCAATAGCGTTCAGCAATCCAACCGGAACAACGGAGGATACCGTGACCAACGCTATCGACGTACCAACCAAGCACGTAAACGTCGGTGATGTGAGCTACGCTTACCGGGAACTGCGACCTGCGCATCTCGCCGACCCTACACCCATAATTTTCTTGCATCGCTTCCGCGGCACGCTGGACGATTGGGATCCGGCCTTCGTCGACGAACTCGCCAAGACGCGCCATGTGATCCTGTTCAGCGACGCCGCTGTCGGCTCGTCTACCGGCACGCCCGCCAAGGACTTCGACGAAAAGGGGCGAAACGCAGCCGCGTTCGCACGCGCGCTTGGACATACTCAAATTGACGTGCTGGGGTTCTCGATGGGCGGGTTCGTCTGTCAGACCATTGCACTTCAAGAACCAAAGCTCGTTCGCAAAGTGATTGGTATCGGCACCGGACCAGCCGGTAATGCCGAGACGGCACCTCCGACCGACATCGTGTTTGGCATCGCCTTGAAAGATACGTACACTTTCGACGACGTCCGTTATCTGTTTTTCGCCGAAGGCCGCGAAAAGGAAACGCAAGCGTTCATTGACCGCTGGGCCACCCGCAAAAATCGCGAACCTGTCGTCGGGCCTGAAATCATCGCAAAGATGGTCGAGGCGGTGACAGGATTTATGGGCGGCCAGACGGACCACTACGCGCGCCTGAAGCAATTAAAGCAGCCATTCCTCATCATCTCTGGCGACAGGGACCCGTTCTTCCCTCTGAAGAACACATGGCTGCTTTTCCGAGAACTCACAAACGCACAGGTCGCGGTGTATCCGCTGTCCGGCCACGGACCGCATCAACAACACCCTGTTGAGGTTGCGGCGGAGATCGAGCGGTTTCTTTCTCAGAATTCGTAATCAAGGGATCGAGGTAATCGTATGACATCAGCCCCGACGGCACGAAATCCGGACGAAGCAACGGTTCCCGCCTCTATTTCCAGGGGAGG
Source organism: Alphaproteobacteria bacterium (assembly GCA_018819265.1). GTDB lineage: Bacteria > Pseudomonadota > Alphaproteobacteria > Rhizobiales > Hyphomicrobiaceae > Filomicrobium. Next base: position 15,870 of record JAHJQI010000127.1, on the reverse strand, counting down.
GCTGTTGAGTGAGCCGCTGCGCTTGCCCAATGGCAAGGTCCTCAGAAACCGTCTTGCGAAAGCGGCCATGAGCGAGACGCTGGCCTCTTACGACAATCACCCGACGCCGGAACTCGTCGAGCTGTATCGGCGGTGGGCTGCATCGGGACTCGCACTCCTCATCACAGGCAACGTGATGATCGACCGGCGCGCATTGGGCGAACCCGGCAACGTTGCGATCGAAGATGAGACCGATCTGCCGATGTTGCAGCGGTGGGCGCGGGCGGCAACCGATCAAGGTGCGGCGATTTGGGTTCAGCTCAATCATCCGGGCAAGCAGTCACCTAAAGGCCTCAACCACGAGAACGTCGCTCCGTCAGCAATACCGTTCGGCGCGGATTTGGCGGCCTTTTTCGATACTCCGCGTGAAGTCACCACGGCCGAGATCGAGGACGTCATCCAGCGTTTCGGACGCAGTGCCGAGATCTGCAAGAAGGCTGGTTTTAGCGGTGTGCAAATTCACGGTGCCCACGGCTATCTGGTCAACCAGTTTTTATCGCCGCACCACAATAGACGCACTGACAAATGGGGCGGAAGCATCGAAAACAGGCGCCGCTTCGTGCTGGCCGTGTACGAGGAAATCCGCAAGAACGTCGGTCGTGATTTTCCCGTCGCGATTAAGCTCAACTCAGCCGATTTCCAGCGTGGAGGCTTCAGCGAGGAAGAGGCAATGGAGACGGTCGTTGCCCTCGACGAGGCAGGTGTCGATCTTATCGAAATTTCGGGCGGCACCTATGAATCCCCCGCCATGAGCGGTGTTGTGACGAAGCCACAAAAGGCAACCTCTGCGGCGCGCGAAGCCTACTTCCTTGAGTTCGCCGAAAAGGTGCGAGGCTTGGTGAAGACGCCGTTGATGGTGACTGGCGGCTTCCGTACAGCCGCAGGTATTGAAGCGGCCTTGCGTTCGGGTGCGCTCGATATGATTGGTCTGGCGCGGCTATTGGCAATCGATCCAGATGCGCCGGCAGCGCTGCTGCGAGGACAGGACAGCTCAGAACGCGTGCGGCCGATTCTGACCGGAATCAAAAAGATCGACCGCATGGGTATCATGGAGATCTCCTGGTACGCGCAACAGCTAAAACGCATTGCCAACGGCGGCAATCCACGCCCAAACGAAAGTGCGTTTTTTGCGTTTCTGAGAGCCGTTGCGGCGAGCGGTTGGGGCACTTTCCGGACGCGACGGCTCAGGGCATAAATGGCAGCTCTTGGCCCCAAACCGGAACCGATCTGCGCAAGCTAAACGCCATTCCTGCCCTCCTCCCCCAATTGACACCACGCCCTCCAGTCCTACAGTGCGGCGCAGCAAAATGACCGCCCAGCACAAGGACACCGCACTCGCATGGATAACGCCAGCCGCACGCCCGCCAAGTTTTACGCTCCACTCGCGATCGGGGCGCCGGAGCCTTACCGGGCGTTGCCGGTGCGGCTGGAGCGGATGATCCACTTCGTGCCGCCGCACAACGAGAAGATCCGCTCCAAGCTCGGCGACATGATCGCCAAGGTCGACGTCATACTCGGCAATTTGGAGGATGCAATTCCGGCGAGCGAGAAGGAACAAGCGCGCGCGGGCTTCATCTCGATGGCAAGTGAGCACGACTACGGGCAGACCGGGCTTTGGACGCGCATCAACTGCCTCAACTCGCCGTGGGCGCTCGATGACATTACCGAGATCGTCGCAAAAGTCGGCAACAAGGTCGACGTCATCATGCTGCCGAAGGTCGAGGGACCGTGGGACGTGCATTACCTCGACCAGCTGCTCGCCCAGCTCGAAGCCGCGCATGGCGTAACGCGGCCGATCCTCATCCACGCGATCCTGGAAACCGCCGAGGGCGTCAAGAATGTCGAAGCCATCGCGGCCGCCTCGCCGCGCATGCACGGCATGAGTCTTGGTCCGGCCGACCTTGCCGCTTCGCGCGGCATGAAGACGACGCGGGTCGGCGGCGGGCATCCCGACTATTCGGTGCTGGCCGATCCGGGCAAGAATGCGGATGCGCCGCGTGCCGCTTACCAGCAGGACCTGTGGCACTATACCGTCGGCAAGATGGTGGACGCGTGCATGGCCTACGGCATCAAGCCGTTCTACGGGCCGTTCGGGGATTTCGGCGATCTGGCCGCGTGCGAAAGCCAGTTCCGCAACTCCTTCCTGCAGGGGTGCCTTGGTGCGTGGTCGCTGCATCCGACGCAGATCGAGATCGCCAAGCGGGTGTTCAGCCCGGATGCCGCCGAAGTCGCGTTCGCCAAGCGTATCCTGGAAGCGATGCCGGATGGCACCGGCGCAGTGATGCTCGATGGCAAAATGCAGGACGATGCAACCTGGAAACAGGCCAAGGTGATCGTCGATCTGGCGAGGATTGTCGCCGCCAAGGACCCCGAGCGGGCTCGAGCCTACGGCCTGTAGTGTTTTCGAAACGGCGATTCGGGTGCTGCAAGCGCAACGTCAACGACGCGCCCAAGGTGGCGTTGACAGAATTGCGTCTATCCCGTCGAATGGCGAGGCGTGAGAGGAACGCCGGCCGGCCGGCCGTGGTCAATCGAAGCGAGTGGACGATGAAGGCAGCCAAATACAGCGTCGGGGAGGTGGTGCGGCACCGCTACTACCCGTTTCGCGGCATCGTCTACGATGTCGATCCCGTCTTCGCGAACACCGAGGAATGGTGGCTGTCGATCCCCGAGGAGATCCGGCCGAAGAAGGACCAGCCGTATTATCACCTGCTCGCCGAGAACGACGAGACAGAGTACATCGCCTACGTTTCCGAGCAGAACCTTCTTCCCGACGAGACAGGCAAACCGCTGCGCCATCCGCAGGTCCTCGAACTCTTCGTCGAAGATGAAGACGGGCGCTATCACGCGCTGTATCTTGATACGCACTAAGTTGCCCGCCGCGCAAAAATCGCATCAGGCCCGGCCATGGAGTTGGGGGCGGCGGCGTTGTGTCGATGACGACAGTCGAGACGGAGCATGGACGCCCTTCACGAGGTTGCGAACGCAACCTTTCCCACCACGTCATGGCCGGCCTCCGAGCCGGCCATCCAGGGCGTGGGGCTGTGGCGTTGGTGCTTGCGGCCCCTGGATCGCCGGGTCAGGCCCGGCCATGGAGTTGGGGGCGGATGTTGCGTGCGCGCCTTAGTGCCCGACCATAAGCCTCAGGTTCTGGACGGCGGCGCCGGCAGCACCTTTGCCGAGGTTGTCGAGGCGCGCGACGAGGACGGCGTGGCCGAGGGCGTCATCGGCAAACACGAAGAGTTCCATGTCGTCGGTGCCGTTCAAGGCCTGCGGTTCGAGCTTGCCTTTTGTCGCGTCGATAGCCTCGGCGGTGACGCGAATACGCGGCGTGTCGTCGTAGTGGGCCGTGAGCGCGGCTGCGAGATCGCCGGCGTTGGGGTTACCTGTCAGGGTGGAGAGATGGAAGGGTATCGAGACCAGCATGCCTTGCGCGAAGGCTGCGACCGAGGGGATGAAGATCGGCCGCGTGGTCAATCCGGAATAGAGCTGCATTTCGGTGACGTGCTTGTGGTGCAGCCCCAGCCCGTAGAGCTGGAAGGCATCCGCCGTGCCGGCTTCGTAGTCGGCGATCATCGACTTGCCGCCGCCCGAATAGCCGCTGACGGCATTGATCGAGACTGGATGGTCGCTCGGCAGCAGTCGGGCGTCGATCAGCGGGCGCAACAGGGCGATGGCACCGGTCGGGTAGCAGCCGGGGTTTGAGACTTTGCGGGCCGCCGCGATGCGGTCGGCCTGGCCTTTGAAGAGTTCCGCGAAACCGTAGACCCAGCCTTCGGCGGTGCGGTGAGCGCTCGAAGCATCGATGATGCCCGGGGCATCTGCGCCGAGCGCGTCGGCGAGTACGACGGCCTCGCGGGCGGCGTCGTCGGGCAGGCAGAGGATGACGACGTCGGCCTCACGCATCATGTCCTGGCGGGCAGCATCGTCCTTGCGAAGTGCGGCGTCGATGGAAATGACGTCGATGCCGTCAAGGCCAGCCAGCCGGTCGCGGATCTGCAGGCCGGTGGTGCCGGCCTCGCCATCGATGAAGACCTTTGCCATGTTCGACTTCTCCTCAGCCTCCGGCGTCTGGCCAGAGACCGAGCCGGTGCATGATGCCTTCGAAGATCGTTTCCGAACAGCCGATCTGCCAGGCCGCGCAGGCGATGTGGTGGCTGTCGCGGTAGATCATGTCGATCGCCACGTAAAGGATGATGAGGAGGCCGATCCAGGCGATCCACGGATACCGGTGCAGGAGCCTTGCAATGAAGGTCGATGCGACGGCCATCAGGATAATGGCGACCGCCAGGCCGATGACGAGAACGAGTGTCGATTCGCCTGCCGCGCCCGCGACCGCCAATACGTTGTCGAGCGACATCGAAAGGTCGGCGAGGATGATGGTCCACATCGCGGACCAGAAGCTCGCATCGTTCGCGCCGGAATCGTCGGAGGCAAGCCTCCCTTCGATTTCGTCGATGGAGGGGCCGTTGCCGCCGACGATCTCGCGATACATCTTCCAGCAGACGAACAACAGCAGCAGGCCGCCGGCAAGCGTCAAGCCGATGACCTGCAGCATCTGCTGGGCAACGCCGGCAAACAGGATGCGCAGGATAACGGCGCCGGTAATGCCCCAGAAAATGACCTTCGCACGCATGTCGGCGCGAACACGGGACGCAGCCATGCCGACGACGATGGCATTGTCGCCGGCCAGCGTCAGGTCGATCATCAAGATGTTGAGAAGGGCAACCGAGTGCGCGCGCCACCACGCGGGGGACAGCATGTGCTCGATCTCGGTGGCAAGCGTAGCGAGCAGCGAACCGCCGTCAACGGCCAGGAATTCCATGCGTCAAACCTCAAATTTTGCGGCTACGTCTTCAACCGAGATCACGAATGGCAGTTCCACCGCGGCTGGCGGTTATGTGCCACCGCGGGCGAGCTGCGGCAAGCCGGTGCGTCGATGAAACAGAACAGCCCGCGATCGCGGGCTGTTGCATTCTTGTGTTGGGCTTCTTGCGCCAACACGGTGCAAGCTTGTGTTGGGCTTCTTGCGCCAACACAGCGCAAGCTTGTGTTGGGCTTCCGCTGTTGGCAAGCAGTGCTCCAGACGTCTCAGCGCTTCGAGAACTGGAAGCTGCGGCGGGCCTTGGCGCGGCCGTACTTCTTGCGTTCCACGACACGGCTGTCGCGCGTGAGGAAGCCGCCCTTCTTGAGAACCGAACGGAGTTCGGGCTCATAATAGGTCAGGGCTTTCGAAATACCGTGGCGGACGGCGCCGGCCTGGCCGGAGAGACCGCCGCCGACGACGGTCGCCATGACGTCGTACTGGTCGGAACGGGCGGCTGCGTTGATCGGCTGCTTCAACAACATCTGCAGCACGGGCCGGGCGAAGTACTCGCTGAAGTCCTTGTCGTTGACGACGATCTTGCCGCTACCGGGCTTGAGCCAGACGCGCGCGATCGCGTTCTTGCGCTTGCCGGTCGCGTAGGCACGACCGAGCGAATCGATCTTCTGGACGTGAACCGGCTGCTCGGCGGCGGAGGGAGGGGCACTCGAAATTGCTCCGAGATCCTCGAGGGTCTTGGTTTCTTCGGCCATTACGATCAGCCTCTTACGTTCTTCGAGTTCAGGGTTGCGACGTCGAGCACCTGGGGCTGCTGCGCCTCATGGGGATGTTCGGCGCCCTTGTAGACCTTGAGGTTGCGCATCAACTGACGCTGCAGCGGTCCACGCGCGAGCATGCGCTCGACGGCCTTGACGAGAACGCGCTCGGGGAAGCGGCCGTCGAGGATCTGGCGGGGTGAACGCTCCTTGATGCCACCGGGATAGCCGGTGTGCCAGTAGTAGCGCTTGTCCTCTTTCTTGTTGCCGGTGAATACCACCTTGTCGGCGTTGACGACGATGATGTTGTCGCCGCAGTCAACATGCGGAGTATAGATCGATTTATGCTTACCCTTGAGGCGCATGGCGATGAGCGACGCGAGACGGCCGACGACGAGGCCGGAGGCGTCGATCAAAATCCATTTCTTGTCCACCTCGCCGGGCTTGGCGACGTAGGTCTTCATTGGCAGGACTCCCGCCGGTTTGGTTGCCGGCTGATATGTTCGGAAATTCTCTGGTGGCTTGGCCGGTCTCGGGAAAACCTTGACCGGCTGGTCCGTTCGCCAGAACGTAGCATCTGTGGTTGCCTGCCGCTGGGCAGCAGACCACTAGCGAAACGCTCCTGGTTCAGCCGCGTCGAATAGTTGCGCCGTGGCGGCCTGTCAATCGAATTCCTGCCACTTTGCAATTCAAGACGTCTTTTCAATGGCTTAGCAATGAGGTAAAATATTACCGTACGGGTATCGTCGATGCCGCGATAGGTTCTGCGGCGGAGGCGGATTTCCGCCGCAAGTTCCGCTTGCTCGCGCCGCAAAGTTCACGCAAAGCATCATCTGGACCCGGCCAGATAGCCCTACAGCAGAATCGGAACGGATGCGGGCTTTACAGGTTTACGGGTGGCTCGTGATCCCGGTCGAACGAGCAATGTGGCGATCATGACCGCCGGACGGGCGGCTTTCTATAGGAGCGCGATATGCGGCACGGCAATTGGATTTTCGCGGCGGCAATGGTTTGCCTGCTGGCAGGGGCGGGACTTGTTTCCAACGCCATGGCGCAGGATGCAGGCGGCGACATCAAACAGATGGTGTTGAGCGAAGCGCAGGTGAAAGGGCTGATATCGGCGCAGCCGGACCTGGCGGCGGTCGCCAAGAAACTGGAGGGCGTGCCGGAATCAAGCGAGGTCAGCGTCGAGAAGGAACTTGACGAGATCGCCGTGAAGCACGGCTTCAAGAATTTCGCCGAACTCGACGACGTATCGGCAAACGTGCAGCTGGTGCTGGACGGGCTAGATCCGGAATCGGGCGAATATACCGATCCGGTTGTCGGCTTGCAGGAGGAACTGGCCGAAGTGAAAGCCGATGCGACGATGGCGGCGGACGAAAAGAATGCGCTCATCGCCGAACTCGAAGAGGCATTGACGGCCATTCCGCCGCTGAAGCACAAAGAGAATATCGAACTCGTCAAGGCGCATCAGAAGGCAATCCAGGATGCGCTCGATGCCGGCGGAACCAGCAATTGACGGTTTTGTCCGATGAACCCGCCGGTTGAACTCTGATCGACCGGCTGGGGCAAACGGGCGGCGAGGGTTGCCAGCGTGGAGGAAGCTCATGCAGGATCCGCATCACGGTAAGGGGGCTCGCGTCATGGAGTCTGGCGTCATGGAGTCTGGCGTCATGGAGTCTGGCGTCAGGCAGGCTGAGGCCCAGACGGCTGACGGGCAGGAGCCTGCGATCCTGGTCGAGCGGCCCGACGACGGTATCGCCGTCGTGACTTTGAACCGTCCCGGCGCGCGCAATGCGTTGTCGCTCGACGTCCTCAACGGCCTGACGAAGATTTTCGCGCAACTGGCAACTGAGGATGCTATTCGTGCGATTATCCTGGCTGCCAACGGGCCGGCGTTCTGCGCCGGTCACGATCTCAAGGAACTGACGGCGCGCCGCGAAGATGCCGATGGCGGCAAGGCCTTCTATTCCGAGACGATGACGACCTGCTCGGTATTGATGCAGGGCATGGTTGCGTGTCCCAAGCCGATCATCGCCGCGGTTCATGCCATGGCCACGGCGGCCGGTTGCCAGCTTGTCGCCACCTGCGATCTCGCCGTTGCCGCCGAGGGCGCGAAGTTCTGCACGCCCGGCGTCAATATTGGCTTATTCTGCTCGACGCCGATGGTTGCCTTGTCGCGAAACGTGCCGCGCAAGCGGGCGATGGAGATGTTGCTGTTGGGCGAGATCATCGACGCGCAGGCGGCAGCGGATTACGGGCTCGTCAACCGGGTCGTGCCGGGCGAAATGCTGATGGACGAAGCGATGGGATTTGCCCGGCGCATCGCCGGCAAATCGGCTGCCACGGTGCGCATCGGCAAGGCAGCGTTCTACCGGCAGATCGAGCAACCGCTGAGCGAAGCCTATGACTATGCGGCGGCGGTGATGGTCGAGAACATGCTCTACCGGGATGCCGAAGAAGGCATCGGGGCCTTCATCGAAAAACGCAATCCCGAATGGAAGGGCTGCTGACGTGCTGCCGGCGCGGATCAATCTGGTGACGCCGGGCGTCGCGGACGTGGCGCAGTCTCGCGCATTCTACGAGCGTCTGGGGTTTGCGGCTTCCGGCTTCGAGAGCAGCAAGGTTGCGTTTTTCGACATGAACGGGACAGTTCCCGGGCTCTACGGCCGGGAGGCGCTTGCCGATGACGCCGGTATCACCGACGGTGGGGTCAGTGAAGACGGTTCGAGGTTTCACGGGGTGAGCCTGGCGATCAGCCTTGCTTCGAAATCCGAAGTCGACGACGCGATTGTGTTTGCGCAGACCGCGATGGGCGAATCGTGCAGGCGGCGCGGGACGTGTTGTGGGGCGGCTATTCGGGATACCTTGCCGATCCGGATGGTCATCTCTGCGAGATCGCGTACAATCGGCTGATGGTTCTTAATGAAAATGGGCAAATGACCCTTCCTCCGCAAGCATGAACAATTCTCACCAATCCTATCCCGACGACGACATCGCCGACGTGCTGAACGAGGCGCGCGTGTTTGCGTTTGTCGGCGCTTCCACGAACGTCAGCCGGCCAAGTTACTTCGCGATGAAGTATCTTTTGGCCAAGGGTTACGAGGTGCATCCAGTCAACCCCGGACAGGCCGGCAAAATGCTTCTCGGCCGCACGGTCTATGCGACCCTGGCGGACGTGCCGGCGCCCGTCGACGTCGTTGACATTTTCCGCAATTCGCAAGCGGCGCTGGCAATCACGCGCGAGGCGATTTCTCTGAAGGACAAGCTCGGGATCAAGGTTGTGTGGATGCAACTTGGGGTGCGCAACGATGAAGCTGCGGCTGAAGCCGAAGCGGTCGGGCTGAGTGTCGTCATGAACCGCTGTCCGAAGATCGAATATGGCCGGCTCTCCGGCGAGATCGGATGGATGGGCGTCAACATGCGAACGGTCTCTAGCCGGATGCCGAAGGTTTCCGCGTACGGCGTGCAGTCGCGCGTGCTGCCGCAGAGCCGCAAGAAGCCACTCGAAGGCTGAGTTTTCCGGTCCCCAATTTGGGGTTCTTGCGGTCGCTGGACCGGCTCCATTCTATAGGATTGCTGGCGCTCTTTTGGCTTACGCCTTGTTCTTGCAGCGGCCCGACAATTCGCGGCGCAGTTCGCGGGAAACTTCGGCGGCGAGCAACGTTCCACGTGATACCTGCGCCGGGGTCAGCGAATTGGCGTCCGGCCCGCGCAGGATTTTTGCAGCGTTCGCGGCTTCGTTGCTGCCGATTTTCAGTTCATCGCAAGTGAGTTCGGCTTTTTTCTTCTTGAAGGCGAAGAGGCGGACGCCGGAAGCATAGGCGTGTGCCGATGGCGTCTGACGTACCCAGGCGCGGGTCGGGTCGTTGGTCATATAGCTGAGCGTCGCCTGGCGCTTCTTAATGCAATCGGGGGTGTCGTCGACGCAACTGAGGCCCGCGAGCGGCGAACTCACTGTGGCCGTGCTCAGGGCACAACCGGCAAGCAAAGTTGCCGCACAAGCGCCTATGATGGCCGGGCGAAGGGCTGTAGGCATGACTCTCCCGCTCGTCTCCGGTAAAGGAGCTTGTTCTCTTCCGGCTGAGCCCATAGAAGGCGGCAGTGGCAGGGTCAAGGCAGGTTCGTGTTAGCGCCGCCGGCGGCTGTTGATCAATTTCAGGACGAACGGGTCTTCGACCCGCAAAAACAGGAGATGGCCACTTTGGTGCATGCAATCAGAATTCATGGCTATGGCGGCCCCGAAGTCATGCAGTGGGATGAGGTCGAGATCGGCGCTCCCGGGCCCGGTCAGCTGCATCTGCGTCATCTTGCCATCGGGCTGAACTACATCGATACCTATCATCGCACCGGCGCCTATCCGGTCGGCGATCTTCCGGCCGTGATCGGCATGGAAGCCTGCGGCGAAGTCGTGGCGGTCGGGGAAGGCGTCGGCGAATTCGCGGTCGGCGACAAGGTCGCCTATGCCAATCCGATCGGTTCCTACGCGCAAGAGCGGCTCATTCCCGCCGAGCGCGTCGTCAAGGTTCCCGACGCGATCGCGCCGCAGACGGCGGCCGCGATGATGCTGCAGGGCATGACGGTGCGCTATCTCCTCAACGTCACCTACCGGGTCGGGCCGGAGACGACGCTGCTGTTCCACGCGGCAGCCGGCGGCGTCGGGCTGATCGCGTGCCAGTGGGCGAAGCACCTCGGGGCGACGGTGATCGGGACGGTCGGCTCGGACGAGAAAGCTGAACTCGCCAAGGCCAACGGCTGTACCCATACCATCAACTACCGCAGCGAGGATTTCGTGGCGCGCGTCAAGGAATTGACCAATGGCAAGGGTGTCGATGTCGTCTATGACGCGATCGGCAAGGATACGTTTCCAGCGTCTCTCGACTGCATCAGGCCGCTCGGGCTGTGGGTGTCGTTCGGCGCCGCCTCGGGGCCGATCCCGAACTTCGATATCGGGCTCCTGTCGAAGAAGGGCTCGCTGTTTGCGACGCGGCCGACGCTGTTCACCTATACCGCAAGCCGCGAGGATCTGGTGGCGAGCGCCGAGGATCTGTTCGGTCTCGTGCAGAGCGGCGTCGTCAGAATCGCCGTCAACCAAACCTATCCGTTGCAAGAGGCGGCTCAGGCACACCGCGATCTCGAGGCGCGCAAGACGACCGGTTCGACAGTGCTGCTGCCGTAGGCCGTTGAACCGCGATGACGGGGGTGTCCGCAAAGGGGGCGGGCTCGATGACGGAGGCGAGGATCGAAGCGGGCAGTGAAGCGCGCGGCGAGGAGGAATCCCGGCGCGGCTTGGGGTTCGTGCTCGCCGTCGTGACGCTTTACGCTTTGCTGCATGCGGGCTTCCGCCTGCTTGCTTCTGATGTCCTCGGTGAGGACGACGTCGTCGATATCGTTCTGACGCAGGATCTGCTTGCCGGCTACGATGCGTTTGCGCGGCAACCTCCGCTTTACGACTGGGTCCTGTGGGCGGTGCAGCAGGTCACGGGGCCGCGGTTCGAGAATTTCCTCTTCATCAAGTACGCGGCCCTGGTGGCTTCGGCCGGGTTTCTTTATCTGGCGGCCCGGCGGGTGCTGGATGACCGGCTGTTCGCGCTTCTGAGCGTCGAATCGCTGGCGCTGATCTATTCGATCAGCTGGCGGTATCACGAAGGCTTCACGCATGAAGTGGGCGCGATGGTCGCGGTGCTGGCGACAACGTGGCTCCTGTTGCGCATCCTGCAAGAGCGGCGCACTGCCGACTACGCAGGGCTGGCGATTGCAATGGGGCTGGGGTTTTTGAGCGAACCTGCCTACACCGTCTTTCTCTTGACGTTCCTGATGGCCGCGATGCTGCAACCGGCCTTGCGGTCGGCGCTGCTTGGTCCGCCGCTGGCATTGGCTGTACTTGCAGCTCTGGTGATCGCCTCGCCCTACCTGACGTGGCTGTTGGAAGAGCCGCGCCGCCTGACCTTTTTGAGCGGACTTTGGAGTGACGGGTGGAGTTTCAATGCGGAAGGTCTCTGGGATGCGGTTCGCGGACCGGTGGCGTACCTGTCGCCGCTGCTGTTCATTCTTCCAATCGTGTTTCCGGGCTGGCTGAAGACAGCCTGGGCCGATCTCACGACTTGGCCTTCGGCTGACGGACCTGCCGACTACGAGCGCCTCATTCTCCATGCCACAGGGCTCGCCTTTCTCGCGTCGCTCTTCGGGGCGCTGGTATTCGAAGTGAGCGGGCTTGCCGTGCATGTGCTGATGCCGCTTTATCTTGCCAGCGTCATCTGGCTTTTCGGCGTTGCGCGGCGTTCGGGCTATCAGCGGCTGCATGTGCAGCGCTTTACACGCCTGGCGCTGGCGATAGCACTTGTCGCCTTCGTTGCCAGGATGGCCAATCTCTACGTCATGGAGCCCGCCTGCCAGACGTGCCGCTGGGGCATCCCCTACGCCAAGCTCGCCGATGCAATGCGCGCGCGCGGCGTCGAGGACGGCAGCACGATTGTCAGCCTCGACAACGAGCTTTCCGGGAACCTGCGACCGCTTTTTCCGAATAGTGCGGTGGTGACCCGGCTCTATCCGAATTTCACGCCCGAGGGCGCGGACTGGACGCGGGGTCGCGTCGCCTATCTGTGGGACGGGGCGATGGCCCCGCAAGCCGCACAGCGGCATTTGCGCTTCCTGCTGCCCAAGGGCATCGAAGCCGGCGACGGCGAACTCATTTCGGTGCCCTGGCGCTCGCTTTGGCGGGAGACCGGTTACCGGCACAGCCAATGGTATCTGCTGGTCGTCGAAAAGGGCGTCACCAAGCGCATCGTCAACACCGGGCGGGCGCGCCGGCTCGGTCTTTGAACGGCGTTCGGTCGAAGGCGGAAACTTCTACTCGGCGTCGGAAAAGCGCGAGGGATCCGGTTTCAGGCCGGTCACGCGCTCAAGCGCGATTGCTGTCAGGACTTTGCCGGCAAGCGTCTGATGGCCGAGATTGCTCATGTCGGTCGCGGAGAGCGTTGGAACGGCCTGCAGGCTGGCGGTGCCGAAACCGGGCGACGACAGGATCGGTGACTGGGCGCAGGCGGCAAGGGTGACGCAGAGCGCAATTATCGAAACGATGCGGACGATCACGCGAACCCCCTTCTTTGCTTGCGGGCCGAAACCCGGTCGACACCGACGCGTACGGTCGGATGAAGCTGTACTGCCTCGCAGTCGACACACAAGGGTTTAAACTGTGGCAGATGAACTCTGCCTGAATGTTGCAGAGTAGCGTTCGAATTGAATCTGCAGGCGTGCAGATCAGTCGCCGGTCACCCACGTTCATAGGCGCGCATGCGATATTCGTTCAGCAATTGCCAAACAGCGAACTGATGCAGCGCCACGTTTTCTTGGCCGCGCTGCCGATCGCGTCGCCAGTTTTTTCAATCGTTTGTCCGGTCTGCTTCGCAGCGTCGACGACGGCGCCGCCGGCCTGGTTGAGGCCCTTCTTCGAGGCAGCGGCGGTCTGCTTGGCAAGTTCCTCGACCGTTTCAGGCGGCGTGTTTGTTGCCGGCGGAATGTCGTCGGCCTGCTCGTCCTGATCGGTGCGCGGCAATTCGTCCTTGCCTGCTCCCTCGGCGCCGGGTTGGACTGGATCGAGCGCGGGTGAAGCTGCAACGATTCCCGGTGGCGGCGCCTGAGGTATTGGCGCATCGGGCGCAGGCGTGACAACAACCAGTTCGCCGCTGCACACCGACTCTGTGGCGCGGCTGACGGCGCAGGTCGCATGCGCATTGCGCTTGGCCAGTTCGGTGATGCAGATGAGTGCGATCGAAGCGTTGGCGGGCAGGCCGGGATCGCCGACCTGACAGCGGTAGATGGCAAACGGATTGTCGCAGCGAACGCAGGCCTGCTGGGCGGCTGCGGGCGCCATCATGGCGGCAAGGATCGGTGTCGCCAAAAGAACGAGGCGGGTTGAGCGGGCTGTCATGGCGGTTGCCACTCCTTAGGGTTGCCGGCGAATTGCCTTTTCGCAACCGGCGCCGATCGATTTATCGCACAACGTCCGGTGTTGTGAATTTGGCGTCCGGCGCGCGCTCCTGGGTTCGGCGCTGCGGCGCCGATCTGCTGAAAGGTGGGTTGCAAACCCGGCTGAACACATATTGGCGGGAATTCTGGCATCTTCTGGTGCCGTTGGCGACTGCGCGGGCGCGTGCGGCGATATTTTCGCGCCATGTCATGGCTTTACCCACGCGTTCCTGGCGGAAGGCCTGCGGCATGGCTTGCAATCGGCCTGTCGGATCACTAGAAAAGGGCGCTCAAGGAGACGTGGCCGAGTGGCTGAAGGCAACGGTTTGCTAAATCGTCATACGCTGTCAAGGCGTATCGAGGGTTCGAATCCCTCCGTCTCCGCCATTATTCTTGGCTAAGTTATTGTTTTTCAATGGACTTTCTGAAGACTTCGGAGGGTGGCCCTAGCAGTCAATCGTGCCGGGGGCTAGTTCCATAATTTTGATTGCGATAAGGGCGACGAATGACACAGAGCATTACGTGTTGCACGCCTACTTCAATATACAGAATCCCCTCGTTTGTTGGGAGGTTGCAGTAGGTCGGATGCGCTCGATTTGCGACCGGCGACGTAAGGGGCATTTCGGGGTCTCAGTTTGGCATTACAGCAGGCTTCACCAGTACGCTCTAACGCGGGCAGAAGGAACATTTCATTCCAGAAATGGAATTTGGACCACCGTAAATATTTCGTTTCTCAAGTGAATTTCTCGGCAAGCAAAATTTCTCGCCTTGATTCAACTTGGGTGACAAATAACCTAGGGCGAGGCCTGCTACACAGGGAATGGATGCACTCCTATTGGAAAAGTATTTCAGCCTAAGCGCGCTTCACGCGACTGCCAACAAATTGAATGATTTGGGCAGCCTCGATGGCGCCTGGAGGTGGCTGTTGCCCCGGAATTGAATGTCCGAGGCGGAAGCCGCTGCCCATCTTGGCCGCGCGTCACGCAGACAGTACCGCTCCAACGAGCTGAGAAGTCCACTGGAAAGTGGTGAGACGGCGACTGGGGCGGCCAGAAAAACCGTTTGTTATCAGCATCCTTAGGCTTGTCAGATCAGAGGGCCGCTGGTGCCGGATGACATGGCGCAATCCGTCCGCGCGGCCATCGCCCTCGGCGACCCAGCGTGGCCGAGGCGCATCGCCCGCCACGGTGCACCAATGTTCTCAACAACTCTTGACCGTCGCGGGCGCGACGCGGGTGGCGGCTGTCGCGTAGGCTGGTGCCGGAATGAGTTGGCCGAGGCTCGATCGCAGAGGTCCGTGAGCCATCTAAACGGGCGGGGGCGCCGATGGAGAAGTTTGGGGGCGAGGCGCTGAGCGAGGACGTGCTGGTGCGCGAAACTGGCCGCGATACGGTTGCCAAAGGGCAGCGCGTGTTGGCGAGTGGCGCGGTGCGTTCGCTCGTTGTGTCGGGGGACGGCACGCGGATATCGGCCAGCGTGGCAAGCGAGCGACGCGGGTATGGGCCACGGGCGCCCTATCAGCAGACGATCTCGATTTCACCGCGCGCCGGCAGGTTGCGTGTCGTCGGCTATTGCACCTGCCCGATGGGCCACAACTGCAAGCATGTGGCAGCCGCCCTTCTTGAGCACCTCGCGCGTTCCGGCACGGCGAGCGAAACCGGCATGGCCACCGCTTCTCGAACCGTGGTGTCCGAGGTGCCGCGTCAGCCGCAGCCGCCGGCGCTGATCGAGCCGCCGGCACCGATCTCGCCTTTGTCTAGCGAGGTGGTTGAGTGGCTGGAACGCATGGGCCAGGCCTTCGAAGCAGCGAGCCCGGCCGCATCCGACGCGTTGGCCGCGCGTGCGACGGGCAATGCGCGCGCCCTGCTCTATGTTCTGGCACCGCGTAATCTCGCCCGAGGCGTCCTCTCCCAGCACGCCATCGTGCGCGCAGTAGGCGTGCGCCTGCGCAGGGATGGGCCGCCGACCGACCCCAAGCCCTATTCGCCCGAGAACGTGATGCGCCACGAATCCCAGCGGGCGCGCTACATGAAGCCGGAGGATCTCGCGATCCTGCGCGACCTCTACTGGCTACAGCACTCACGCGCGTTCGTTTCCCACCACGACGTGGCCCTGCCGCCCAACGCGAGCGGGCGCTATGTGCTGGAGGTGCTGATCGCGACCGGCCGGTTGCATTGGGGCGCCATCGATGGTCCAGCGCTGACGGCCGGGCCAGCGACGGCTGGCGAGCCACGCTGGACGACGGACGCCATCGGCCGCCAGAGACTTGCCATTGTGCCGTCG
>JAHJQI010000126.1 GCA_018819265.1 Alphaproteobacteria bacterium | reverse complement strand
GCCTCTTCGACCGCCACGAGGATCGGCGAAAAGCTGGCCCCGCTCGGCGAATACAAGGACGTCTTCCGCTATGGCGGACTGGCCTTGCTGATCGCCTATCCGTTCCTCGCGGTGCTGTTCACAGGCCCCGCTGGCGCGCTGAAATGGATCGACAATTTCGGCATCCAGATCTTGATCTACGTGATGCTCGGCTGGGGCCTCAACATCGTCGTCGGCCTCGCCGGGCTTCTCGATCTCGGCTACGTCGCCTTCTACGCCGTCGGCGCTTATTCGACGGCGCTGCTGTCGACCCACTACGGCTTGTCGTTCTGGATCTGCCTGCCGCTCGCCGGCATTTTTGCGGCTTTCTGGGGCATCCTGCTCGGCTTCCCGGTCTTACGCCTGCGCGGCGATTACCTCGCAATCGTCACGCTCGCATTCGGCGAGATCATCCGCCTCGTCCTGATCAACTGGGTGGAACTGACCAACGGCGCCTCCGGCATCTCCGGTATTCCGCGCCCGACGTTCTTCGGTTTGCCGTTCAATGCCTCCGATTCCGGCTTCGCCGCATTTTTCGGTCTCGAGTTCACGCCCCTCCACCGCCTCTTCTTCCTGTTCTACCTCATCCTCGCCCTCGCCCTTCTGACCAACTGGGTGACGATCCGCCTGCGCCGCCTGCCGATCGGGCGCGCCTGGGAAGCGCTGCGCGAAGATGAAATCGCCTGCCGCTCGCTTGGCATCGACACGGTCAAGACCAAGCTGACGGCCTTTTCCATCGGCGCCATGTTCGGCGGCTTTGCCGGCGCATTCTTCGCCGTCCGACTTGGCTTCATTTCGCCGAAGTCGTTCGAGTTCATGGAAAGTGCCGTCATCCTGTCGATCGTCGTCCTCGGCGGCATGGGCAGCCAGGTCGGCGTCGCCATCGCGGCCATCGTCATGATCGGCGGCACCGAACTGCTGCGCGAACTGGGCTGGCTGAAGGCTGTGTTCGGTCCCGGCTTCGACCCGACCCAGTACCGCATGCTGCTGTTCGGCATGGCCATGGTGGCGATGATGGTCTGGCGTCCGCGCGGCCTCATCTCCAGGCGCGACCCTTCGATCGTTCTCCATGAAAGGCGGGCCGTCGGCGGCGATCTCGTCAAGGAGGGCCACGGCTGATGGCGAACTCCGCGACGACCCCCGCCGTGGCTGCAACGACCGGCCTGGAACCGATCCTGCGCGTCGAGCACCTGACCATGCGCTTCGGTGGTCTCCTCGCCGTCAACGACCTCTCCTTCGACGTCGCACGCGGCCAGATCACCGCCCTCATCGGCCCTAACGGCGCCGGCAAAACCACCGTTTTCAACTGCATCACCGGTTTCTACAAACCGACCATCGGCCGCATGGCCTTGTTCTCCGGCGGCCTCCAGACCGATGCGGCGATCGAGTTCGTCACAAACTCGCCGACCCGCTACCGCCGCACCAGCGAGGGCGCCGTCTTCCTCCTCGAACGGATGGCCGATTCCGAGATCGCAGCCAAAGCCAAGGTCGCCCGAACCTTTCAGAACATCCGCCTTTTCACCGGCATGACGGTCCTCGAAAACCTCATCGTCGCCCAGCACAACTGGCTCAACCGTGCTTCGGGCTATTCGATCCTCGGGCTCATCGGCGCGCCCAGTTTCCGCAAGGCGGAAGCGATGGCCGTGGAACTGGCGGTCGCCTGGCTCGACCGCATCGGACTGACCCACCGTGCCGACGACCCCGCCGGCGCCCTCCCCTATGGCGACCAGCGCCGGCTCGAGATCGCGCGTGCCATGTGCACCGGCCCCGTCCTGCTTTGTCTCGATGAGCCCGCCGCCGGCCTCAACCCGCGCGAGAGCGCCGATCTGAACGAACTATTGCTTTCCATCAAGGAGGGCAACGGCACCTCGATCCTGCTCATTGAGCACGACATGTCCGTCGTCATGGAAATCTCCGACCACATTGTCGTCCTCGAATATGGCATCAAGATCTCCGACGGCACCCCCAACCACATCCGCAACGACCCCAAGGTCATCGCTGCCTATCTCGGTGTCGAGGACGAGGAAGTCGACGAGGCCGAAGCGGAGCTCGATAGATGAACGAACCGATGTTGTCCGTCCGCGGTGTCTGGACCTACTACGGCGCGATCGTTGCGCTTCGCGGCATCGACCTCGACGTCAACCAGGGCGAGATCGTCACGCTCATCGGCGCCAACGGCGCCGGCAAATCGACATTGATGATGACGATCTTCGGCAACCCGCAGGCGCGCAAGGGCAGCATCACATACCAGGGCCGCGAGATCACTAACCTGCCGACCCACGAGATCGCCCGGCTTGGCATCGCACAATCACCGGAAGGCCGCCGCATCTTCGCCCGCATGACCGTGCGTGAGAACCTGCAGATGGGCGCGCAGATCATCGGCCATGAGCACTTCGAAGAGGATATGAACCGCGTCACCTGCCTCTTCCCCCGCCTGCGCGAACGCCTCGACCAGCGCGGCGGCACGCTGTCGGGAGGCGAACAGCAGATGCTCGCCATAGCGCGTGCGATGATGAGCCGGCCCAAGCTGCTGCTCCTCGACGAGCCCTCGCTGGGTCTCGCCCCGCTGATCGTCAAGCAGATCTTCCAGGTCATCCGCGAGATCAACGAGCGCGGCGTCACCGTATTCCTCGTCGAGCAGAACGCCTTCCATGCCCTCAAGCTCGCCCATCGCGGCTACGTGATGGTCAATGGCCAGATCACCATGAGCGGCCCCGGCAGCGAGCTGCTCCACCGACCCGAAATTCGCGCCGCCTATCTCGAGGGTGGCCGCCACTGAGAGCGTAACGACCATGGAAACGATCTATCAGACAGGCCTCGATGGTCTGGCCGTCTTTGCCCTCGTCACGCTTGTGCTCGGAGGGGCTGCAAGCTGGGCGACCGGACGGGCGATCGCCATCACCTGGAAGCCACTTTGGCAGTTGATCGGCTACACCGCGCTGCTGACCTTCGCCGTGCGATTCATTCATTACGCCCTGTTTCACCAGCCTTTTCTAACTCCGGGCAACGTCATCATCGATTACCTCGTGCTGTTGGCCATCGCCTTTGTCGGCTACCGGATGATGCGCGCCTGGCAGATGCAGATCCAGTATCCCTGGGCTTACCGCAAATCGAGCCCGGTGACCTGGGAGCGAAAACATTGACCCTCCCCCGCGCCCCAAGCTAGAGCAGCGGGTTAAGAACAAGTGACGTTGGCTCCCGACCCTCAACAGGAGAGATGCAATGCGGAAGTTACTGATTGCTGGATTCAGCGCCCTGGCGGCATTCGCCGTGACAGCCTGCGGAGATTCCGGCACTGACGGCGCAAAGAAGGCAGACGACATTATCAAGATGGCCGTCGCCGGTCCTCTGACAGGTGGCAGTGCCGCGTTCGGCGCGCAGCTGAAGAACGGCGCCATCCAGGCCGTCGAGGACATCAACGCGGCGGGCGGAATCAACGGCCAGAAGATCGAGCTTGTGTTTGAAGACGATGGCGGCGACCCCAAGCAGGGCGTCTCGATTGCCAACAAGATGGCCGGCGAGGGCGTCAAGTTCGTTGTCGGCCACTTCAACTCGGGCGTCTCTATTCCCTCTTCCGAAGTCTACAACGAGAACGGCATCCTGATGGTGACGCCCGCCTCCACCAACCCGACGGTGACCGACCGCAAGCTGTGGAACGTGTTCCGCGTCTGCGGGCGTGACGACCAGCAGGGCACGGTCGCCGGCCAGTACCTCGCCAACAACCTCGCCGACAAGAAGGTTGCCATCGTCCACGACAAGACGCCTTACGGCAAGGGCCTCGCCGACGAAACCAAAAAAGTGCTGAACGCAGCCGGCATTACCGAAGTCATCTACGAAGGTGTCAATGTTGGCGACAAGGACTTTGCAGCCCTCATTGCCAAGATGAAGGACGCCGGCGCCGAACTCGTCTACTTCGGCGGCATCCACACCGAAGCCGGCCTCATCGCTCGCCAGATGCGCGATCAGGGCCTCACCGCCACGCTGATGTCGGGCGACGGCATCGCCACCGATGAATTCGCTTCGATCGCCGGAGCCGACGGCGCGGTTGGCACGCTGATGACGTTCGCTCCCGATCCAAGGAAGCGCCCGGAAGCCGCCGATGCCTTGAAGAAGTTCGAGGAGAAGGGCGTCTCGACGGAAGCCTACACGCTCTATTCCTACGCCGTCGTGCAGATCTTCAAGCAGGCCGCCGAAGCCGCCAAGTCGACCGACCCCAAGAAGGTCGCCGAACAGATGCGTTCCGGAATTGAGTTCGACACCGTCATCGGCAAGATCGCCTTCGACGAAAAGGGCGACGTCAACCGCCTCGACTACACCATGTATACCTGGAAGAACACCGGCGACCGCGTCACCTACGTCGAGAACGAGTAGCCCAACACCGGCTTGCCGAGTGTTGGCCAAAAAAAAACCACCCAACACCGGCTTGCCGAGTGTTGGCCAGAAAAAACCACCCAACACCGGCTTGCCGACGCCATACCAAACCAGAAAAGGCGCCCCACACCGGGCGCCTTTTTTGTATGACCTGACCAGCGGGCTGACGGTTCCCGTTGCCCAACAGCCTCATCCCCACAATGGCGGGAATCGAGCCGTATCCACACCCACCACCGTCATCCCGGCGAAGGCCGGGAACCGGACACGCATCAATGGAAACGCGTACGTCGGCAGTATAAATGAGACTTGGACAGATCCCCGCCTACGCGGGGATGACGAATTGGAAAAGCAATGACCCACCTGAAATTCTTCGTCCTGGTCTTTACGGCATGGCTCACCGCAACGACCACGCTCACCGCCGACGACACCTCCCGCAAGCTCGACCGCCCCGCCGAGATCGTCGTCATCGGCGACGGCGAGATGATGGACGCCTTGCAGCGCGCGCTCGAAGACGAAGTGGCGATCATCAACGAGGACGGCGGCGTCATGGGATGGCCGTTGAAGGTGACGCGGGTCGATGAAGCATGCGATGCCGATACCCCGGCAGTTGCCATCGCTAAAGCAAGGGGCATCGCCGCACGCAGCCCGCTTCTCGTCTTTCAATCCTACTGCAACGATAGCGGACTGCCATCCGCTGCCACCTACGCCGGGCGCAACGTCCTCTACATGGGCATCGGCCAGTGGCCGGCAGAGCTGACTGAAAAGCGCGCCGGACCGACCGTATTCCGACTGGCCCCAAACCACCTCGATGTGCTCGAAACGGCCTTCCTCGCAGCAACCACCGCAACCGCAAGGCTGGAAGTCCTTGGAGCCGGCGACGACGCGTCCAGGGCAACGATTAAAGAGCTACGGCAAGGATTTTCAGCGACGGCCGAGGAGGTTCGCCTTTGGGGAAAACTGCTCGACAGCGGCGCACCAGCGATCGGCGGATTAGCCGAAATGCGAGCGATAAATGCTGATGGCGGGGTCGGCTGGAAATATGATCGCCAGACGATGTCCGGGGCAACGGTGCTGGTCTTCCCAAGCCGCGATGACGCAACTGGACAATCCGCTATTCGAGATCTTGCTGGGCAGGGATGGCGTGGGCTTGCCATCTTCAGGCAAACCGCAATTCCAGACGACACCGAGGCGGATAGGCTGCAGTGGCTCAGTCGACTACCGAGCGGCGTAGAAGTGCAAGTCTTCCAACCGCAACCCTTCTACCTCGGCAATCCGCCCGAGGGGGCCAAGGCCTACACCGCATTCCATCCCGACTGGGTCGCGGGTTTCTGGCAGGTGATGAAGGCGGTCAAGTTCGCCAAGTCGCTCGAGGGCCGCGAGATCGCCGCAACGCTCGGCGGGAAGCCATTCTTCTCGCGGGCCCCCTGGCTGATGCTGCAATCGCAGAGCCGCTATCAGCCGCCAGAGTTGCGCCAGCGCTTCAACGACAACGGCAATCTCAGAATGGCCGGCTACAAACTTGAAAAAATCTGGCCGAAGGAATAGATCCGCCGTTGTCAAATTGGCCGAACGCAAAGCCGTGTGACACACGGAAAAGCGCCCGGCTCCAAGCGGAGCGGGCGCTATTCATGAAGCGATCCGGCCGAAGTCATATCGCGAATTCGTTATGACCGGGATGATGCCGGCGCAAATCGCGCCAGCGAACTCTCATAACCAGCGTGCCCGCTTAGCGTCCCTGCGATGCCGACAGGCACTCCGTCAGCATCACCCGCTCCAGCCGTTTCAAATCTTCGGGGATCTCCTCACCAGCTTCGCGGTGACGGCGGATGCAGTCGCGCACGGCGGCATAGCATTCACGCGGGTCATCGACCTCATCGATGAGGCCGTTCAATTCGGCGACTTCTTGCACCACACTCGCATTCATATTGCGATCCTTTTTCGTTTCCTGAACTGACCTGTCTGCGTCCTGTCAGGCGACACTTGCGGTCAGCAACCAACCCAGTCTGCCCGCGATTGGTTAGTAAGCATTTACGCAGGATGCCGCCGCATTCAACCCGTCAATGTTCCAATAGTAACCGGCAGTGGCGATGAACCAACACATGCCGCTTTTGACTTCGGCACTGCACAACGACGCGGGAGGCACTCTTGATGGCGAGGGATTATGGCGGTCGCCCGACCCTGGCAAGTCACCTTTTGGATGTTCCCTGACACTCCTGTAAGATCGCGTGAGGCCCTTGCCTGCCCGCTCGACCAGCGATCGGGATATTCGCTCGCCCTTACCCCGTCTATCCTCTTCCAACTCCTGGATTTTGAATCCCCTCATGACCCCGGCATTGCATAGAAACCTCATCACGGACATCGAAGGTATCGCCGTCGGCAATGCCGATGATGCGACAATATGCTCAGGGGTAACTGTCATTCTCCCACCGCCGGGCAGTACGGCTGCCGTCGATGTCCGCGGCGGCGGAGCAGGGACTCAGGAAACCGACGTATTGTCGCTCGATGGCAGCATCGAGGAAGCCCACGCGGTTGTCCTCTCCGGCGGCTCGGCGTTCGGACTCGCTGCCGCCGCCGGCGTCCGTGACTGGCTGGCTTCGAAGGGCATCGGCTTCCCGGTTCGCGAGGCCCGCGTGCCGATCGTCGCCGAGGCCATCCTCTTCGACCTCCTGAACGGCGGCCAGAAGGACGCGTTGTCGGACGCCTACGTCCGGCTCGCCCGGCAGGCATGCTTGGCGGCGTCGCAGGAAGGCTTCGCCCTCGGCAGCGCGGGGGCGGGCTATGGAGCCGCCACAGCCAATCTGCGCGGCGGTCTCGGCAGCGCCTCCGCCGACCTCGCCGACGGTCTAAAAGTCGCTGCGCTCGTCGCGGCAAATCCGGTCGGGACGGTAACCATGGGGACGACACCGCACTTCTGGGCCCATCCCTTTGAGAGGAACGGCGAATTTGGCGGCCTCGGCCCGCCCGCGGCCTGGAGCGCCCCCGTGAGCCCGCCGCTGCTCAAGATCCGGGTTGGCGAAAGCACCACGATCGCGGTCGTTGCCACTAACGCGGTTCTCGACAAGCGCGCCGCCCGCCGTCTCGCGATTCTGGCCCAGACCGGGCTCGCCCGCGCCATTCACCCCGTCCACACCCCGCTCGACGGCGACGTCGTCTTCGCCCTCGCCACCAACAAGATTCCGCTCAAAGAACCATTGGGCGATCTCGCCGTTCTCGGCAGCGCCGCCGCCGATGCGCTTGCCCGCGCCATCGCCCGAGCCGTCTACGCGGCCGCCCCGACGCCGACGGGCTGGGTTGGCCCGCCGGCCTACACCGAGCGGTTTCCAAATCCCGCCTGAACCGCCCGCCGTGTTTCCAAAGGGTCATTGCCTCCCGGGCGGGCGGAGTGTTAGCAGCCCACCATGATCAATGTCGTGACCCCGTCACGGCCAGTACGATAAGAAGGCCGCCCATGATCCCGCGCTATTCCCGCCCTGAAATGACCGCCATCTGGTCGCCGGAGACTCGCTTCCGCATCTGGTTCGAAATCGAGGCGCATGCCGCCACCGCCATGGCAGATATCGGCATGATCCCAAAGGAAGCCGCCGAATCGATCTGGGCAAAAGGCTCCAAGGCCGAGTTCGACATCGCCCGCATCGATGAGATCGAAGCCGTCACCAAGCACGACGTCATCGCCTTTCTCACCCACCTTGGTGAGTTCATCGGTCCCGATTCGCGTTTCGTCCACCAGGGCATGACGTCTTCCGACGTCCTCGACACCTGCCTCAATGTGCAATTGACGCGTGCCGCCGACCTGCTGCTGGCTGATCTCGACAAGCTGCTCGCAGCTCTCAAGTCGCGCGCGTTCGAACACAAGAATACGCTCACGATCGGCCGAAGCCACGGCATTCACGCCGAGCCGACCACCTTCGGCATCAAGCTCGCCTACGCCTATGCCGAGTTTGAGCGCGGCCGCGGCCGCCTGGTCAGCGCGCGTGAGGAAATCGCCACCTGCGCCATTTCCGGGGCCATCGGCACCTTCGCGAATATCGACCCGCGCATCGAGGAGTACGTCGCCAAACAGATGGGGCTGAGCCCGGAACCGGTCTCGACCCAGGTGATCCCGCGCGACCGTCACGCCATGTTCTTCGCGACGCTCGCGGTGATCGCCTCCTCGATGGAGCGCGTTGCTACAGAAATTCGCCACCTCCAGCGCACCGAAGTGCTCGAAGCCGAGGAGTATTTCTCACCCGGCCAGAAGGGCTCCTCGGCAATGCCCCATAAGCGCAACCCCGTCCTGACCGAGAACCTGACCGGACTTGCCCGAATGGTCCGCTCCTACGCGCTGCCGGCAATGGAAAACGTCGCCCTCTGGCATGAGCGCGACATTTCGCATTCCTCCGTCGAGCGCATGATCGGCCCCGATGCGACGATCACCCTCGACTTCGCCCTGAACCGCCTTGCAGGCGTCATCGAGAAACTGGTCGTCTACCCTATGCGCATGCAGGCAAACCTCGACAAGCTCTCAGGCCTGCACAATTCCCAGCGCGTCCTCCTCGCACTGACCCAGAAGGGGCTTTCGCGCGAGGAATCGTATGCCGCAGTGCAGCGCAACGCCATGAAGACCTGGAACGAGGGAGCCGACTTCCTCAGCGAGCTCAAATCCGACCCGGAGGTCGCAAAACACCTCTCGGCTGGCGAACTCGACGACATGTTCGACATCGCCTACCACCTCAAGCACGTCGACACGATCTTCAAGCGGGTGTTTGGCTGAGCCGCCGCTTGCGCCTTTCTCTGTCCTTCGGGGACTGCCCAATTGCGGCGCGTCCGCGGTGCCGGTACACTATATCGATGAGGAGACGGCTGCCATGAACGCCCCACTCGATCTCAAGCTTAGCAAGCCCGAGTTCCTGCGCTGGGTCCAGGAACGTGAAGGCCGCTTTGAGCTGAAGGGGGGCATCGTCACCATGCAGGCTGGAACGAGCAGAGGTCACTGGCGCGTTTACAATCGCTTCATTGTGGAGTTCCAAAAGCAACTCGACATGACGAAATGGGAAGTCGGCGGCACTGATCTAGCCGTCGAAATCGGCGAAACGGTTCGCTACCCCGACGTGCTCGTCGAATCGGCCGGTCGTGACGGCAGAGACCTGTCGACCAGCGAACCGGCACTCCTCGTCGAGGTTCTCTCGCCGTCCTCGGTCGGCACCGACATGACCGAAAAGCCCGCCGAATACGCTTTGCTGCCCACTCTGAAAGCCTACATCGTCGCCAGTCAGGAGGAGCCGATCGTCTGGCTTTGGCTGCGCGGACCGCCTCAAGGCAGCGCGGTTGGTGACATGCCGCAAAAGCCACTTGAGATCGCTGGCCGCGACGGAATTATCGAGGTTCCCGAACTCGGCTTGGCAGTGTCGCTGTCCGAGGTCTACCGCGGCATCGGCACCCAGTAGACTTGTCGCAACCTTCATGCACGCTGAAAGCCCGACCCACCCATGCGCGCCGCCGATGCCGATATCCTGATCATCCCGGGCTGGTCCGGGTCCGAGGAAGACCACTGGCAAAGCCGCTGGGAAAGGAGCCTCAAGACCGCGCGCCGCGTCGAGCAGGAGGACTGGTACGAGCCGAGCCTCAAAACCTGGACTCGGCGCATCGAGGCCGCGGTTGAAGAAGCCGTGCTGCCGGTCGTCCTGGTGGCCCACAGCCTCGGCGTCGCCACTGCCGTGCACGCCGCGGCCACGTTGCCGCCTGGAAAAGTAGTCGGGGCCTATTTCGTCGCGCCCGCCGATGTCGATCATGCCGATAAATGGCCGATCACGCGAGGCTACGATCCCATCCGCTCACTGCACGGATTTTCACCCCTGCCGACGGCGCGCCTGCCGTTCCCCACCATGCTGGTTGCTTCCGCCAACGACCCGTATTGCTCGCTGGAGCGCGCCAGACAGTTGGCCGCCGGCTGGGGCGCTGAAGTCATCGAAGCCGGCGAATGCGGACACCTGAACGTTTCCTCCGGCCACGGCCCGTGGCCGGAGGGACTGCTGCGTTTCGGGCTGTTCATGAAAGGCCTGGGCTAACCTTTCTTGACCAACTCAACACCCAGGTCGAGACTGCGCCCCGGTGCTTGCGCCGATATCCAGAGCTCTGGCTGGATAATCTAGCCGCGCTCTTTCTCGATCTGGGCGATGGCCTGCTCCATGGCGGTGATCATCTGCGCCCGCAACTCTTCGTCCGAAACGCTGACGCCCTTGGCGTCGAGATCGGCGCGGACCTTGCGGAACACGTCCTCGTCGCCGGCTTCGGCGAGGTCGGCGCGGCGCACTTCCTTCTGGTAGGCCGCGACTTCATCGCCCGTCAGGCCGAGCTTTTCGGCAACCCATGCAGCCAGCATGTTGTTGCGGCGGGCCTCCGACTTGAACTTCAGGTCCTGGTCATGGGCGAATTTCTTTTCAAAGGCCTTTTCCCGATCGTCAAAGGTCGTCATGAGTGGTCTCCACCGATAGTAGTTACAGCGCGACATATTCGCGCCCTGGTTTGGTTAACGCCGCACCCGAAGGCCACGTCTTACACCGCCTGCCTACCCTCTAACACTAGAGAATTCAATGGCTTGGCTCCAGATCAACGATGCCGGAAGGATGCGCCATCGTTAACATTGTTTCGCAGGGGGCCATCGGCTAGTGTAGCGCACCTGACGTTTGGTTCCCACTTGCGGCTTGGTTCGTTGCCAAACGTCAGGTGCAAAAGCTACGCCAGAATCATAGAGTTGCTAGTGTTCCTCATGGTGCTGACATTTGCATCCCATTGCAGCAGGTCTAAGAGTAAATGTCAGAACCGGAACACTAGTCTCTCCTGCCCGCACCAACTTCCGAATGCAAGCAGCAACCGGAGTGGCAAAGGACGCGCAATGGCGACACCCGCCACGGCGTCCACAGGCCATTGGGACTTACAATGTTCCCAGGGCGTGCCGACATATATAGGTAGAACAACAAGCGTATGGCATGAGCTCGATCATTCTAAAAGGACCAGGCATGAACAGGCGCCGCCGCATCTATGAAGGCAAAGCCAAAATCCTCTATGAGGGTCCCGAGCCCGGCACCCTCATTCAGCATTTCAAGGATGACGCCACCGCCTTCAACGCGCAAAAGCACGCGCTGATCGAAGGCAAGGGCGTGCTCAACAACCGCATTTCCGAGTTGATTTTCGTCAAACTCGGCGAAATAGGCGTGCCGACCCACTTCATCCGCCGCTTGAACATGCGCGAGCAGCTTATCCGCGAGGTCGAGATCATCCCGATCGAGGTCGTCGTGCGCAATGTTGCCGCTGGTTCGCTGGCCAAGCGGCTCGGCCTCGAAGAGGGCTCGGCCCTGCCGCGCTCGATCATCGAATTCTACTACAAGGACGACAAGCTCGGCGACCCGATGGTCTCCGAAGAGCACATCACCGCGTTCGGCTGGGCGGCGCCCCAGGAAATCGACGAGATGATGCAGCTCGCGCTTCGCATCAACGACTTCCTCGTCGGGCTTTTCCTCGGCATCGGCATCCGCCTCGTCGACTTCAAGGTGGAATTCGGCCGCCAGTGGGAAAACGACATGATGCGCATCGTGCTGGCCGATGAGATCAGCCCGGACTGCTGCCGGCTGTGGGACGTCAAGACCAACGACAAGATGGACAAGGACCGCTTCCGCCAGGATCTCGGCGGCATGCTGGAAGCCTATCAGGAAGTCGCCCGCCGCCTTGGCATCCTCAACGAGAACCGCCCGGCGGTCGGCTCGACCCCGGTGCTCGTCTCCTCGAACACGCCCGAAGGCAAGCCTCACTAAATCATGATGGTTCGCCCCGCCAGGACCGGCGGGGCGGCTGCGACCGCCCGCGAGAAGCTTCTTTGCAGGCTTCCGCGCGCGTAAGACCGGGGAGCGGACAATGAAAGCCCTTATCAAGATCACCCTGAAGAACGGCGTCCTCGACCCCCAGGGCAAGGCCATCGAAAATGCGCTCGGCGCTCTTGGCTTCGATGGCGTCTCCGGCGTCCGCCAGGGCAAACTTATCGAACTCGATCTGGCCGCCAGCGATGCACCGGCCGCCCGCGCCGAAGTCGAGCGCATGTGCCAGAACCTGCTCGCCAACACGGTCATCGAGAACTATTCAATCGAACTTGTGAACTGAAACGCCGGCGCTTGCCTCGGAGCTTCAGATGCCGCCACCCGCAGACCAGCCGATCAGGCCGAACGACAACGACGCCGCCCGCGCCGTGACGTACATGGCGGTCAAGGTGGCGGTCAAGGTGGCGGTCTTCGTACTGCTGCCCCTGGTGATGGCACTTGCGACGGCTTTCTTGGTGCTCCGATGACATCGCACCCGCGAGACTTCCGGCGCTTTTTGGGGCTTGCTGCCGCCCTCCTCGTATTGAGCGCGACGCAGGCTTCCGCCGCTGAGAAGGTGCTCGATCTGGCCCGGCCAGTCGCCATCACCTGCGTGACGAGTGCGGTCAAACTCGACGTCAGCCCCTTCGAAGCCAGCAAGGGAACGCTGGTGATCCACATCGCACTCGACGATACAGCGAACATCAACGGTCCCGGCCGCTGGAAAGTTACGGAAAGTGCCGGCGACCACAAAGCTTCGTTCATCGCTGCAACGCGTCCGAGCTGCGCTCCCGATTGCCCGATGACGCAAGGTAAAGAAGGCACGCTGCACCTGTGGTCGCCGAAGCCCCTGGCGCTGACCCAGCTCGACGACGAGACCTCGCTGGTTCTCGTGACGATCAACCCCACGTCTTTCGAACTGAAAGCGTCCTTGTTCAGCAAAAAGGAACTCGCCGGCCTCGAACGAGGCGACTGCAAACTTGCCGACTCTGGCGTAAAGTCGCCCGAATCGGCAGCCGCCGCCTCGCCCCCGGCCGAGGCCACGCCGCCGTCCGGCAGGCCACCGGACGAACAGCCCCAAGGTGCCGCCGAACCGGAACCCTCGCCGCCAGCAACGGATAAGAAACAATGATCCGCGCCTCCGTCATCGTCTTCCCCGGCTCCAACTGCGACCGCGACGTCAAGGTCGCCACCGAAGCCGTCACCGGGTCCAAGGCCAACATGGTCTGGCACGGCGATTCAGAAGTCCCGAAAAGCGATTTCATCATCCTGCCCGGCGGCTTCTCATATGGCGACTATCTACGCTGCGGCGCGATGGCGGCCCATTCGCCGATCATGCGTGACGTCATTGCCAAGGCGCACGCCGGCACCCCCGTCATCGGCATCTGCAACGGTTTCCAGATCCTGCTCGAAACCGGCCTGCTGCCCGGCGCCCTGATGCGCAACGCCTCGCTGCTGTTCATCTGCCGCGACGTTTTCATCCGCTGCGACAACAACAGGACGTTCTTCACCAACTGCTACCGCGAGAAGGAAGTCGCGCGCGTTCCGATCGCCCATCACGACGGCAACTACTTTGCCGATAAAGCGACCCTCGACTGCCTCGAAACCGAAAACCGCGTCGCCTTCCGCTATTGCGACGTCGGCGGCGAGGTCACCGAAGCAGCCAACCCGAACGGCTCCCAGCGCAACATCGCCGGCATCACCGACCCGACGGGCCGCATCCTCGGTCTGATGCCGCACCCCGAGCGCCTGTTCGAACCCGCCCTTGGCGGTACCGATGGCCGCCGCGTCTTCGAAAGCGCCGTCGTCTCGGTCATGGAGGCCGCCGCCTGATCGCGTCGAAACCGGAACCATGCCGGAAAGCAAAAACCCCGCGAGCCGAAGCCGCGGGGTTTTCTCTATTCACGATGCCCGAAGGCATCCGGGATAATTAGCCGGCCTTGCGGTCGGCAAAAGCGACCCGCTGGAACGGCTGCACCGACATCGCCTTGGCGCCGGCTTCGCAGGTGAACTGCAATGCGCCGCCTTCAGGGCTTTCGAACACGCCCGTGTGGCCCGGCGCAACGTCGAAGCGGACGCGGGCACCTGCACCCTTGACGTCATCGATGTCGCCGACCGGGGCGACCATCAGGGTCAGCTCGCACTGGCCTTCCTTGGCAAGGAAGTAGCCGACGGCCTTGCCGGCGCCGACTTCAAAGCTCTGGCCAGCGGCCGGTTCGAGTACGACGCGCGCGGTGTCCCCGGCATTCGCAATGGCGGAAACGCCAACAGCGGCTGCAACGGTGGCGGCGATAATGAATGCACGCATGGTCTTTCTCCTTCAGGTCTAAGCAGTGCGAGCCCGCCCGGCGCACGACCTGCGCCCCGAACCGGCTCGATGACTGGATAGATAAGCCCTGGAGATTCAGCGAGGTAGGCGCCATGTTGCGGAGCAGCATTGCAATTCCCGCAGCGCGCAACCGCCGCGCGGCGCAACGTTTCACCCAGGCGGACACGGCCCCCTACCCGGGTGGGTAGCAGAGCACGAAAAAAGCCGCAGGATAATTCCTGCGGCTTCCATTTCTTCACTCAGGCAAGTGTTGGCAGGGGCCCAAGCCGACTTCAATTCGTCGCCACTGCGCAAGCTTGAGTTGAGCACGGAAGTGTAGACCAAACCGGATCCACACGACTTTAGGAAGTGTGGACCAAACAAGAACTAATTCCGGCTCTTGTCGACGAGTGCCTTGTCCTTGATCCAGGGCATCATGGCGCGCAGCTTGCCGCCGATTTCCTCGATCTGGTGGGCGTCGTTGACGCGGCGAATGCCCTTGAAGCGGGCCTGGCCGGCCTTGCACTCCTGCATCCATTCCGACGTGAACTGGCCGGTCTGGATCTCGGTGAGGATGCGCTTCATTTCAGCTTTGGTTTCCGGCGTGATGACGCGCGGACCCGACTTGTATTCGCCCCACTCGGCCGTGTTCGAGATCGAGTAGTTCATGTTGGCGATGCCACCCTCATAGATGAGATCGACGATCAGCTTCACTTCGTGCAGGCACTCGAAGTAGGCCATTTCCGGCGCGTAGCCGGCTTCGACCAGCGTCTCGAAACCGGCGCGGATCAATTCGACGAGCCCGCCGCAGAGCACCGCCTGTTCCCCGAAGAGGTCGGTTTCGCATTCTTCCTTGAAGGTCGTCTCGATGACGCCCGAACGCCCGCCGCCGACGCCGCAGGCATACGACAAGGCGAGATCGTGGGCGTTGCCCGAAGCGTCGCGATTGATGGCGATGAGGCAGGGTACGCCGCCGCCCTTCTGGTATTCGCCGCGCACCGTGTGGCCGGGGCCCTTCGGCGCGATCATGACGACGTCGACGGTGTCCTTCGGCTCGATCAGGTTGAAGTGGACATTGAGGCCGTGCGCGAAGGCGATCGCGGCGCCATCCCGGATGTTATCGGCGATGTGGTCGTTGTAGATGTCGGCCTGCAATTCGTCCGGCGTCGCCATCATCATCAGGTCGGCCCACTTGGCCGCATCCGCCACCGGCAGCACCTTGAGACCGTCGGCCTCGACCTTCTTGGCGGTCGACGATCCCGGCCGCAACGCGACGGCGATATCCTTGACGCCCGAATCCTTCAGGTTGAGCGCATGCGCCCGGCCCTGGGATCCGTATCCGATGATCGCCACCTTCTTGGACTTGATGAGATTGAGATCGGCGTCGCGATCATAGAAAACGCGCATGCGAGCTCCCCTTTTTGTTCGAGTGTGGTTGTAATGACCTTATAGACGCGGGGCCGCCGTTGGGGCGCGGCAGCGGCCATGGCGACCGCCCGTCGAAAGAACGCGCGAACCTACTACCCAACGGACCCGAATTTCAACGGTTTAGACGCTTCTGTCGCTTCAGCGCCGCAAACGGCTGTGTTCCGGGGCCAAAACATGCGCCCGGCATTGCGTCCGCCGGTCCCGCTACGGCACGCCTGCAAAGGAACTCCTAACGAGGCTTTAACCGACCGGCAACGACATTTCGCTAGGCTGACGCCAGTCCTTATGACGTCCAGCCGCGAGCTGAAAACCTGCCCCGGCCGTGGACGCCTGCGCTGAGATGGAGCCCCGAAATGACCGCCAAGCCACGCGCCTTCGCCAACGGTGCCTTGCCAACAAGCGTGATAATGGCCGCGATTTCGTCGCTGGCGCTCGCAGGCTGCGGCGGCGAGGCCCCTACCCACGGCAACGGACCGCGCGGCCTTTTCACGTCCACGAATGATTGCGCCAACACCGAAAAGTTCAACTATGAACTCTGCTCGAAGGCGATCACGGCGGCAATCAAGGCCCACAACGACCAGGCCCCGACCTACGACAGCGAACGCATCTGCGAATCGAAGGAGCGCAGCTGCGAGCGTACCTTGAACGATCAATACCGCCCGCGCCTCATCGGCTTCTACGTCGAACTCCCAGAAGAGGGCGCAGAAGGCAGCAAGGAACCGACCGCCAAGCCGCTTTATGCAGCCGTGCGCGGCGAAAAGGGCTTCCGCGCCAACGACAATACGATCTACCTGGAAACCGACCTGTCGCTCGAATTCTCCCGCAACGCCATAGCCGCCTACAAGGCCTATTCCGGCGGTGCGATGAAGGGCGGCTTCGGCACCTGAGCCATCGTCATGTCACATGAGGCTACGATTTCGGGCCGGCCTCACCAGCCGATCGCCTTCGGCAGCCATGTTGCAATCACCGGGAAGGTGAACACCAGCGCCAGCCCGATCAGCTGTATTCCGATGAACGGTATGACGCCACGGTAGATGTCGGCCGTCGAGATTTCCGGCGGCGCCACACCGCGCAGGAAGAACAACGCCCAGCCGAACGGCGGCGTCAGGAACGAAGTCTGCAGGTTCATCGCGACGAGGATCGCCACCCACACCATGTCAACCCCCGCGGAAGCGAAGATCGGCAGGAACAGCGGCAGCGCGATATACGAGATTTCGATCCATTCGAGGAAGAATCCCAAGACGAACAGGATCAGCATCAGGAACATGAGCTGTCCCTCGAGCCCGCCAGGCACTAACCGGAACATGTCCTGGACGAGATGCTCGCCGCCAAGGCCGCGAAACGCTAGGCCGAATGGCTGCGCACAGATCAGGATGAAGAAAACCATCGCGCTCGTCGACAGCGTCGAACGGGCAACCTGGCGCAAGGTGTCGAAACTGAGCCGGCCCGTGATCGCCGCGAGAAGAATGCTCCCGAACGCCCCCATGGAGGCGGCCTCCGTCGGTGCCGCAACGCCGCCGATGATCGATCCGAGGACGGCAAATACCAGACCCAGCGGCGGCAGCACCACGAGCACCAGCCGTTTCGCTAATTGCCCCCTGCTGACTTCGTCGCGTTCGATCATCGGGATCGGCGGGACTCTCGAGGGCGCGACAACGCCAAGTCCGAGGATGTAGACGACGAACAGAAGCGACAGCATGAGCCCCGGCAGCAGCGCCGCGGCAAACAGCGTCCCGACCGATTCCCCCATGATGTCGGCAAGCAGGATCAAGACGAGGCTCGGCGGAATAATCTGCCCGAGCGTACCCGACGCGCAGATCACCCCGCAGGCGACGCCGTGATCGTATCCGCGCCGCACCAGTGGCCCAAGTGCGATGAGGCCGGCCGTGACCACCGTCGCCCCGACGATCCCCGAGGAGGCCCCCATCAAGACGCCGACGAGGATGATGGCCAGCGCCATGCCCCCGCTCAATCCGCCCATCGCCAGCCCGATGGTATCGAGCAGATCCTCCGCCAGCTTCGACTTCTCGAGCATCACCCCCATGAAGATGAACAGCGGCAGCGCCAGCAGCGTGTAGTTCGTGACGACTCCGTACATGCGCGCGGGCAGCAGGTTGAAGAGCCCGTCGCCGAAGCCGAGATAGCCGAACACGAGACCGGAAACGGCCAGCGAGATCGCCACGGGAACGCCGGTGATGATGAGGGCGAAGAAGCCGCCGATCATCAACACGGCCAGGATTTCATTGACCATTGAGGATCACGATTCCGAAGGTTGGTCGCCTGCCGGCGAAGAGGCGATCTTGAGGGCGCGCAGGGCCTTTGCGATCTCGACGATCGCCTGCAGTGCCAGCAGCACGAACCCGAACGGGATCAACGCCTTCAGCATATATCGGTAGGGCAGCCCGCCGGGATCGGGCGAACCTTCCTGGTAGGCATAGGACTGGGCCACGTAGCCGAGCGACACCTTGACGATGAACGCCGCGACGAGAAGCATGAGCACGCCCGACAGCAGGTCGACGGCCGCCTTGGTGCGCGGCCCGTAACTGCCGTAGAGCATGTCGACTCGCACTTCGTCGCCGCGGTTTATCCCATAGGACATTCCGACCAGCGCAGTCACGGCGAGCACGTGCCATTCGAGTTCCTGCAGCGCCACCGTTCCGGCGCTGAACATGTAGCGGGCCAGCACGTTTATGGCGACGAGCATGACCAGCCCGAGCACCAGCCACGCCACTGTGCGGCCGACCAGTTCGACCAGGAGTTCGATCCGGTCGACCGCTTTTTGCAGGGTCTTGCCCATCGCGTGAATTCCCCCGAAATTACGAGAGATCGTCGTGGTAGGGTTTTTCGCTGATCGAGGACCACGCGCGGTGCTTTTCGCGGAATGCCATGAAGGCATCGTGGACCTTCTTCGTGCGTGGATCTTTCGCAGCTTCGGCGTTCAGCGTTTCGAATGTGATTTCGCGCAGTTTCGTGACGATCTCCTTCGGCAGGACGGCAGCCTTCACGCCATGGTTCTTGACGAGGTCCTCGAGCGCGTCCGCGTTGTTGGCTTCCGACCATGCATGGCTTTCGAGATTGCAGGCCATGGCTGCGGTCTTGACGATCTCCTGCAGGTCGGCGGGCAGCTTCTCCCACGCCTTCAGGCTGATCAGCAGTTCGGTGACGTTCGAGGGTTCGTGCCAGCCGGTCGTATAGTAGTACTTGGCCGCATTCTGCAGGCCGAGCCGGCGATCCTGGAACGGACCGACGAATTCGGCCGCATCGATGACGCCGCGTTCCAGCGCCGGGAAGATTTCGCCGCCCGGCAGCAGTTTCACGTCGACGCCGATCTGCTTGTAGACCTTCCCGGCGAGGCCGGGGATGCGCATCTTGAGTCCGTTGAAGTCGTCGATCGATTGAATCGGCTTGCGGAACCAGCCGGTCATCTGCACGCCGGTGTTGCCCATTGGGAAGGCGATCAAGCCGAGCGGCTTGTAGAGTTCGTGCCAGAGTTCGAGGCCGCCGCCGTTATAGAGCCATGCGTTCACGCCCTGGAAATTGAGACCGAACGGCACGGTGGTGAAGTACTGGGCCGCAAAAATCTTGCCGGCCCAGAAATAGGCATTGGCGGCGTTCATCTCGACTGTGCCTGCCTGCACCGCATCGAAGCCTTCGAGAGCCGGTATCAGTTCGCCCGCCGCGAAGTGCTGGATCTTGAGGCGCCCACCCGACATCACCTCGACCTTTTTGCAGAAGTCCGTCGGGCTGCCCGGGCCGACCGTGTAGAACGGAGCGCCGGGCGGGTAGGCATTCGTCATCTTGAAGGAGAAGGATTCCTGGGCCCGCACTACGTTCGGCGCGCTCACCACGGCGGTGGCTCCGGCTGTGGCA
The DNA here is from genome assembly GCA_018819265.1 of Alphaproteobacteria bacterium. Classification (GTDB taxonomy): domain Bacteria; phylum Pseudomonadota; class Alphaproteobacteria; order Rhizobiales; family Hyphomicrobiaceae; genus Filomicrobium. The sequence continues at coordinate 32,973 of JAHJQI010000126.1, read as the reverse complement.
AGACCGGCAGTCGCGAGAAACTCACGTCTCTTCATCGGAAAATCCTCTTCAGTTGCAGGAGAGTTGTCGATTGATGACGGATCACATCACAGCAATCGCCGTGCCAAAAAGTTAACCAGTTGTTATAGCGATATTTTGCGCAGCAAGCCGCACACCCCCCGCCTAATCGGTACCCACCGCGTATACAATATAGGCAACCTCGGATTTAATCCACCCGCGCCCTTGCACGATATCGATTTATGCGCTCCAAGCCTCGGCAATCGACGCTAAATACGTGACCATCGACGCCCTTCCAGTCAGGAGATAAACGGATGTTGCGTGCCCGCATGTGCCTAGGCGGAATGGTGTCCGCCCCCCATCATCTGGCAGCCGAAGCGGGCGCTTCGATCCTGCGCGAAGGCGGCAACGCCATCGAGGCGATGATCGCCTCAGCAGCTGCGATCGCCGTCGTCTACCCGCATATGAATTCGATCGGCGGCGATGGCTTCTGGCTGATCTCGAGGGCGGGCAGCCGGCCTTTCGGCATTCAAGCGTGCGGACCGGCAGCACAACTCGCCGGCATCGATTTCTACGCCGCCCATGGCGACGCCATCATTCCAACGCGCGGGCCCCGCGCCGCCCTCACCGTCGCCGGCGCGATTGGCGGCTGGGGGGAAGCCATGCGCGCCGCGCAGGAAGCAGGCGGCAGCCTTCCGATGTCGCGGTTGCTGGAACCTGCCATCCATCATGCCCGCCAAGGTATTCCCGTATCGCGATCGCAAGAGCGCCTGACGCGAGAGAAATGGAGCGAACTCGAACACGTTCCCGGCTTCATCGCGACCTATGCAAACGAAGGCCCGCCGGCCGAAGGCGCGATCCTGCAACAACACGCGCTGTCACAAACTCTCGAACGGCTCGCCGCTGCCGGGCTTGACGATTTCTATCGAGGCGACGTGGCGCGAACTCTGGCAACAGGCCTCGAAGCCGCCGGCAGTCCGCTGCGCCTGCCTGATCTTGAGAACTACGCGGCACGCCGCGTTGCGCCCGCCCATTCGCAATTGCAATGCGGCGAGATCTTCAACATGCCGCCGCCCACGCAGGGCATCGCCTCACTGATGATTTTGCGGATTTTCGAACAGCTCGGCATCACCGCCGCCGAGGGCTTCGATCATGTCCACGGCCTCGTCGAATCGACCAAGCGCGCCTTCATCCTGCGCAATGCGCAACTCGGCGATCCGAACCGCATGGGAGACATCTGGAAAGGCTGGCCCCTCGACGACGCCGTCACTCGCGAAGCCGCCCAAATCGACATGACGAAGGCCGCCCCCTGGCCGCAGCCCGCCGTACCCGGCGACACGATCTGGATGGGAGCTGCCGACCGCCACGGCAATGTCGTCAGCTACATCCAGAGCATCTTCTGGGAATTCGGCTCCGGCCTCGTTCCCCCCGGCACCGGCGTCGTCTGGCAGAACAGGGGAGCGAGCTTCACGCTGACTCCGGGTCCAAACGAACTGGGCCCCGGCCGCCTCCCCTTCCACACGCTCAATCCGGCCATGGCGATGCTCGACAACGGCACGACGCTCGCCTACGGCACGATGGGCGGCGAGGGCCAGCCGCAAACCCAGGCGGCGATCTTCACCCGCCACGTCATGTTTGGCCATGACATGCAGGCGGCCGTCACCGCGCCGCGCTGGCTTCTGGGCCGCACCTGGGGGGCGAGTTCGACCAACCTGAAGGTCGAGAGCCGCTTCGAGGACTCCCTGATCGAGAAACTTCGCGATGCCGGTCACGACATCGAAGTCGTCGACGCCTTCGACGACATGATGGGCCACGCCGGCATGGTGTCGATCTCCCGCGAGGGCGTGATCACCGGCGCCACCGATCCCCGCGCCGACGGCAACTGCGCGGGTTTTTGAGTGTCACTTCCGGCGAGAGAGACTGCTGTCAGGCTCCCGACTTGCCGCGCGCCATGGCCGCGATGCCCGTGCGCGCGACTTCGACGAGTCCGAGTTCCGACATCATCTGCAGGAACTGCTCGATCTCGCGCGCCCGCCCGGTCATCTCGAACACGAAGTGCTCGGTCGAGGCATCGATCACCCTGGCATGATAGATCTCGGCAAGCCGCAGCGACTCGATGCGCTTTTCGCCCTTGCCCTGCACCTTGATGAGCGCCAGTTCGCGCTCCAGCGGCTCGCCATTGAGCGTCAGGTCTTCGACCCGGTGCACCGGCACGAGGCGCTCGAGCTGATGCTTGATCTGCTCGATCACCATCGGCGTGCCGATCGTCACGATGGTGATGCGCGAGATATGCTTCTCGTGCTCGGTTTCCGTCACGGTCAGCGAGTCGATGTTATAGCCGCGGCCTGAGAACAATCCGATAACGCGCGCCAGCACGCCCGGCTCGTTGTCGACGATGACCGACAAGGTGCGCTGTTCGATCGGCTCTTGTGCGACCTGACTGGGGTAGTGCGATTGTTTCTGAGACTGGGCCATGTTGTGTCGTCTCTTTTCGTTTGAGTGTCTGTGTTGTCAGCCGACCGACGCATGCGGACGCTGGCGACGGCTGCGGACCGGAGCTGTCTAACCCGACCTGAAATCGGCAACCGGCAGGTGTCCTTCCTCGTAGGCCTCGATCGTCCAAGGCTCGGCGAGCGCTTGTTTCTTCCATTCGAGGAATGTCGGATCGGCAAGCACGGTATCCATATAGCCGCGGGTATCGGCCGCGACCGGCAGTTGGTAGGTATCGAGCCGCGTGACGACCGGAGCATACATCGCATCGGCCGCCGAGAACGTCCCGAAAAGATATGGTCCCCCGGCTCCGAAGCGCGCACGCGTATCCCGCCACATATCTTCGAGGCGCGCGAAATCGGCGCGAAGTTCGTCGCTGAGATCCGGGGTGGCGAACCGCTTGCCGAGATTCATCGGGCAGGCCTGCCGCAGCGCCCTGAAGCCGCCGTGCACCTCCACCGAAATAGCCTTCGCGTGCGCGCGGGCCGCGTTCGAGCCTGCGGGAAAGATCGCCTTCTCCGGGAAAAGATCAGCAAGATAGGAGATGATGGCGATGCTTTCCCAAACGACCGCTTCGCCGTCGATCAGCACCGGCACAAGACCGGTCGGCGAGAATTCTCGAATGCGCTCCTTCGTATCCGCCTGGCGCAGCGGAATCACCGTTTCCCTGAAGTCGATGCCAGCTGCCCGCATCACGAGCCACGGCCGCATCGACCACGACGAATAGAGCTTGTTGGCAATCACCAGATGCATTGCACGGGGCCCGAAGACGCTAAAGGCTGTTACTTCTTCTCGAGGTCCTTGACGAGACCTGGGATCGATTCGACCCCCTTCGGCGTCACTGCGAAAGCCACCATCCCGGCCTTCTCGAACTCGGCTGCCTGCTGTCCGAAGATCTCGACCAGCATGACATTGCGCAACAGCCCGCGTCCGCTGAGTTCGCCCCAGAACCTGGCGTTGGGGCTGCCCTTCACCGTCTGCATCATCGTGCCGACCTTGCCGGAAGCGGTTCTGATGGCCGCCCGGTCGCCATCGCTCAGCTCCGCCCAGAGTGCTCCGAGCTGGGCATCGTCGAGCGCCGCTGCGGGTGTAGCCAGAACCGTCAGCGCGACGAGTGCCGCCGCCGCAATTCGTTTCATCGTCGAACCCATCACACGAGCACCTTTCCGCCTTCGCCGATAACGCCGCCGATATCCTCGTCGGCAACATCGTCGCCGAGCAGCATGTCGTTATGCGCCTTGCCCGACGGGATCATCGGGAAGCAGTTGGCAAGGGCGGCGACGCGGCAATCGAAGATCACCGGCTCCGGCGTGTCGATCATCTCTTTGATTGCATCGTCGAGTTCGTCGGGCTTGTGGCAGATCATGCCCTTCCAGCCGTAGGCCTCCGCCAGCTTGACGAAATCGGGCAGTGCTTCCGTATAGCTGTGCGACAGCCGGTTGCCATGCAGCAGCTGCTGCCACTGGCGCACCATGCCCATGTACTGGTTGTTGAGGATGAACACCTTGACCGGCAGATTGTATTGCACTGCCGTCGAGCATTCCTGGATGTTCATCAGGATCGAGGCATCGCCGGCGATATCGATGACGAGCGAATTCGGATGCGCCTTCTGCGCGCCGATCGCCGCCGGCAGTCCGTAGCCCATGGTGCCGAGCCCGCCGGACGTCATCCACCGGTTCGGATCTTCGAAATGGAAATACTGCGCCGCCCACATCTGATGCTGGCCGACTTCGGTGGTGATGTAGGGATCGCGGTGCTTGGTCAGTTCGTAAAGCCGCTCGACCGCGTACTGCGGCATGATCACGTCGCTATTCTTCTTGTAATGCAGCGACTTCCTGCCCCGCCAGCCGTCGATTTCCTTCCACCACGACTTCAGGGCCGGCTTGTCGATCTGCGGCGCCTTCGCCTTCCACACGCGCAGCATGTCTTCGAGGACATAGGCGACGTCGCCGACGATCGGCAGCTCGACGCGCACGTTCTTGTTGATCGACGAGGGATCGATGTCGACGTGGATCTTCCTGGAGTTCGGAGAGAACGCGTCGAGCCGTCCGGTGATGCGGTCATCGAAGCGCGCGCCGACGCAGAACATCACGTCGCAGTCATGCATCGCCATGTTGGCTTCGTAGGTGCCGTGCATTCCGAGCATTCCGAGCCACTGCTTGTCGGAAGCCGGGAAGGCGCCGAGCCCCATCAGCGTCGACGTCACCGGATACCCGGTCAGCCGCGCCAGCTCGCGCAGCAGCTTGGACGCCTTCGGGCCTGCGTTGATGACGCCGCCGCCCGTATAGAAGATCGGCTTCCTGGCGCTCGCCAGCATGTCGACGGCCTCGCGAATGGCGGGCTGTTCCGGCTTCATCTTCGGCCGGTAAGTCTTGTGCTGGATGTTGGCTGGCCCGACGTAATTGCCGGTTGCGAACTGGATATCCTTCGGGATATCGACGACGACCGGCCCCGGCCGCCCCGAACGCGCAACGTAGAACGCTTCGTGCATGACACGCGCGACGTCGTTGACGTCCTTGATCAGCCAGTTGTGCTTGGTGCAGGGCCGCGTGATGCCAACCGTATCGCACTCCTGGAAGGCATCGTTGCCGATGAGGTGCGTCGGAACCTGCCCGGTGATGCAGACGAGCGGGATGGAATCCATCAAGGCATCGGTCAGCCCGGTGACGGCATTGGTTGCCCCCGGCCCCGAAGTCACCAGAACCACCCCGACCTTGCCGGTCGAACGCGCATAACCTTCGGCGGCATGCACCGCGCCGCCTTCCTGGCGCACGAGGATGTGTTCGATTTTCTCCTGCTGGAACATCTCGTCGTAGATCGGCAGCACCGCCCCGCCCGGATATCCGAACACATGCTCGACGCCCTGATCGACGAGCGCTTTTAGAACCATTTCCGCACCGGTCATCGTCTGTGCCATCGCGTCTCGTCCTCTTTTCCCGGCGTGCCGCGCCACCCGCGCGCCAACGCAATCCCGCTCGCCGCGCGGTCTCAAGATGTCGCCGGAGCCGGAATACCAATGACCCGCCAAGCATGCTTGCGCGCAATCGTCACTCAGCCGCTGCTATGTGGACCACATCCCCACATGTCAATAAAAATTACAAACTGACCTTATGAACAGAATAATATTAAATTTATATATGTCTCCACGAAATCATATGTTGTCGCAGCCATGTGGATTGCCGCTTGATGTATTGCCTGGTCAGCGCCTTCGAACGTTCGACAGCCGCCTCGCGCGACAAACGCCCTTCGAGCATCTCCAAGAGGGGGCCGACTCCGAGCGCCCGCATCGCCGGCAGCACGGAATCCAGTTGCATCTCCTTCAGGCGGGCCACCTCGTCCACGGCACCCGTCTCCATCATCCGGTCGAAGCGTGCATTGGCGCGCGCATGCAGCGTCGCCCTGTCGGGTAGCACAACGATACCTTTCCACGAGCCGGGCGCCAGCAGCGGCGCGCCGGGGTCTTCCTGGAATTCGGCAAGCGGCCGCCCGGTCGAATCGATGACCTCCAGCGCCCTGACGATCCTCTGCGGGTCCGTCGGCCGCAGCCCCGCCGCCGTCCGTGGATCGCGGCGCATCAGTTCTGCGAAAAGCTCCTGCGGCGGGCGATTGATACCTTCGGCGCGCCAGTACGCCCGCACGTCGCCATCGATTTCGGGCAACGGCGAAAGGCCTGCGGTCAGCGCCTTGAAGTAGAGACCGGTCCCACCAACGAAGATCGCCCGCTTCCCCAGCGCGCCGATTTCCTCGAGGACTGCCTTCACGTCGTCCAGCCAGCGCGCCACCGAGTAGGCTTGCGCGGCGCTGACATGCCCGTAGAGCCGGTGCGGCACGATGCTCTCTTCTTCCGCCGTCGGTCGCGCCGTCAGGATCCGCAGTTCCTCGTAGACCTGCATCGAATCCGCATTGACGATGACACCGTCGAGCCCGCGCGCCAGCCGCAGCGCGGCAGCCGACTTGCCGCCCGCCGTCGGTCCTGCGATAAGGACAGCGCGCCTGCCAGCCAACAGCACTTTCCCCTTTTTTCGAACTTAGCAGCGGCCTGACCTGCCGCAATCGCGAGCTGAACCAGCCGATGCCAGAGCCTCAGTCACAGGTGCTCGTCCTCACCGCGCCGGAAGCCGCGCCGTGCCTCAAAGGCATGCTGACCGATACCATCACCCGCATCATCGCCAAAGACGCCGTTATCGATAGCCGCTGGCTCAGCCCCGGCGAAGCCTGGGAACTTCGCTTCGTGACGCAGGCCGACGGTGGCAAGCACCTTCTCCGGCAGGCGGCCACCATTCTCATCGGCCTGCCCGTCGATATCAACCTCATGTCCGACGAAGGCCCCCGCCGGCGCAAGAAGCTTCTCGTCGCCGATATGGATTCGACCATCATCGAGCAGGAGTGCATCGACGAAATCGCCGATTTTGCCGGCGTCCGCGATCAGGTTTCAGCCGTCACCGAAAGCGCCATGCGCGGCGAAATCGACTTCGCGGAAGCCTTGACCAGCCGCGTCGCGCTGCTCCAGGGACTCGAAGAAGCCGTCCTCGACAAGGTCATCAAGGAGCGTATCACCGTCATGCCGGGCGCCCGCACACTGGTGCGCACCATGAAGGCACACGGCGCACGCGCCGCTCTTGTGTCCGGCGGCTTCAGCTACTTCACCGAGCGCATCGCCCGGATCGTCGGTTTCGATACCAACCAGGCCAATCGTCTTTCGATCGAGGACGGCCGCCTTTGCGGCAAGGTCGTCCCCCCGATCCTCGGCCGTGACGCCAAGCGCGCAGCACTCATCAGCGAAGCCGGCAGGCTGGCCATCTCCCTGCGCGATACGCTCGCCGTGGGTGATGGAGCAAACGACCTCGCCATGATCACAGAAGCCGGCCTCGGCGTCGCATTCCGGGCGAAGCCAATCGTCGCGGCTGAAGCAAAAGCCGCCATCAGGCATGGTAATTTGAAGGCGTTGCTCTATCTCCAAGGCTACCGTCGCGACGAATTCGCTCGTTAGCCGCCCGTTTCCTGCCATCTCCCGACCCGCCACCGCACCGGACCCATCAACATGCTTGATATCATATTCCTGCTGGTCGGATTTGCGCTGCTGATCGCCGGCGGAGAACTTCTCGTGCGCGGCTCGGTGGCGGTCGCCGAACGCATGGGCGTTTCGCCCCTCATCATCGGCATCGTGCTGGTCGGCTTCGGAACCTCGATGCCCGAATTGGTCATCAGCGTCCAGGCCTCGTTGGCCGGTAGCCCCGGCATCTCGATTGGCAATGTCGTCGGCTCCAATATTGCAAACATCCTGCTGATCGTCGGTCTGTCCGCACTGATTGCCCCACTGACCGTCACCTCGCGGGCGCTCAAGCGCGATGGCGGGGTCGTCGTTGCCACCTCGGTGGCATTCCTGATCGTCGCGTTCGTATCGCCGCTGAACCAGCCGATCGGCGCCCTCTTCGTCGCCATGCTCGCCGCCTACCTCGTCTTTGCCATCCGCCAGGAACGGCTGGCGCCGCAAGAAGGTCACAGCGCCGCTTTCGAGATGGCGAAAGCCGAAGAGGAGTTCCTTCGCAACGGCGACAATTGGGCTGCGCGGCGCCTGAAGTGGAGTAACCGGCTCGGACGCACCCTGCCCTACCTGATGGCACTTGCGGGTCTCGCGACGATCATCTTCGGCGGCCGTCTCCTGGTCGACTCCGCCGTATCGCTTGCGAGGGAGATCGGCGTCACCGAAGCCGTCATCGGCCTCACCATCATCGCGGTGGGAACTTCACTGCCCGAACTCGTGACGTCGATCGTCGCGGCGCGGCGCGGCCATGCCGATGTGGCAGTCGGCAACGTCATGGGGTCGTGCATTTATAACATATTGGGCATCGCCGGCGTCGTCGGCCTCCTGGCGCCAACCAACGTGCCCGATGAAATCATCCGCTACGATAATTTCGTGATGGTCGGCGCCGCGGTGGCGCTGGTCGTCGCCGCTGCCAATGGCGACCGCATCTCACGCCTGGAGGGCGCCGTGATGCTGGCGGCCTACGTCATCTATATCTATTCGCTCTGGCCGCATTGACGACCCTACTAGTGGCCCGTCGCGCCAAAATCGCATCATGGCCGCAACCCCGTCCGTTTTTGGCGCGACGGGCCACTAGCGAGATCATGGGCTTAGTGTGGCGTTCAACGCGCCATAGTTGACACCGGCCTTGCCGCACCGTTGGTCAACTATGGCGCAACGCCACACTAGCCCGGCACTTCGATTCGTTCCCAGCCGACCGGGAGAGCCCCCGTCCTTTCGGCTTCCTCGAGTGCGTGAGCCAGTTCCTCCCGCGCCTTCTCCGCCTGCCGCTGGCGGCTCCACAAGCTCGCGTAAAGCCCATCCCTGGCGATCAACTCGGCATGCGTGCCCTGCTCGGCCACGCGTCCCTTTTCGAGAACGAGAATGCTGTCGGCGTGCACGATGGTCGACAGCCGGTGCGCGATGACGAGCGTCGTGCGCCCGCGCGAAACCTTGTCGAGCGCATCCTGGATTTCCTTTTCCGTATGGCTGTCGAGCGCGCTTGTCGCTTCGTCCAGCATCAGGATCGGCGGCGCTTTGAGGATCGTCCGCGCAATCGCCACGCGCTGCTTCTCGCCGCCTGAAAGTTTCAGGCCGCGCTCGCCGACCATCGTCGCGTAGCCCTGCGGCATGCCTTGGATGAAGTCGTGGATCTGCGCCAGCTTCGCCGCCGCCACGATCTCCTCGTCTGTCGCGTCCGGCCGTCCGTACTTGATGTTGTAGAGGATCGTATCGTTGAACAGCACGGTGTCCTGCGGCACCACGCCGATGGCCGCCCTGAGCGAGGTCTGCGTCACGTCGCGGATGTCCTGCCCATCGATGCGCACGCTGCCCGATTGGATGTCGTAGAAGCGGAACAGGATGCGCGAGATCGTCGATTTTCCCGCCCCCGACGGCCCGACGATCGCCACCATCTTGCCGGCCGGAACTTCGAACGACACATCCTTCAGGATCGGCCGTTCCTCATCGTAGGAAAAACAGACGTTTTCGAAGCTGATCCTGCCCTCGCTGACAACCAGTTCGCTCGCCCCAGGCCGATCCTTGACCTCGGCGTCCTTCCCGAGCAGGGCAAACATCACCTCGATGTCGACGAGGCCCTGCTTGATCTCGCGATAGACCATGCCCATGAAATTGAGCGGCATCCACAGCTGGATCATCATCGTGTTGACCATGACGAAGTCGCCGATGGTGTGCGTGCCGGCCGCCACGCCGCGCGCCGCAAGCCACATCATCGCCAGCATTCCAACGGTGAAGATCGCCGCCTGCCCCGAGTTGAGAACCGCCAGCGACGAATAGGTCCGCACCGCCGCCCCCTCGTAACGCTCCATCGCGGTATCGAAACGCCGCGATTCGAGTTGCTCGTTGCCAAAGTATTTGACGGTTTCGAAATTGAGCAGGCTGTCGATGGCCTTGGTGTTGGCATCAGTGTCGCTGTCGTTCATCTCGCGCCGGATACCGATGCGCCACTCGGAGGCTTTGAACGTGAACCATAGGTAGAAGGCGACGGTTGCAATGACGATGGCAACGAACGTCAGGTCGAAGAAGTAGAACAGCACCCCGCAGATCAGCACGAGTTCGACGATCGTCGGCACGACGTTGAGAATGCCCATGCGGATGATCAGTTCGATCGCCCGGGCGCTGCGTTCCAGAACGCGCGACAAGCCGCCGGTGCGCCGCTCGAGGTGAAAGCGCAGGCTGAGTTTGTGCAGATGCTCGAAGGTGCGCGTATTGAGCTGGCGCACGGCGTTCTGCCCGACCTTGGTGAAGAGAACGTCCCGGATCTGATTGAAGACGATCGAAAGAAGCCGCCCGCCGGCATAGGCGAGAATCAGCATCCCCGCGCCCACAGTCAGCGCCACCGGCCCACTCGCGGCCTGCTCGCCTGCCAGGGCGCTCAGCGCGTCGGTCGCCCACTTGAAGGCGACCGGCACGGCCACCGTGACGAACTTCGCCAAGAGCAGAATGCCGAACGCCAGCGCAACGTTGCGTCTGAGATCCGGCCGGCCCTGCGGCCACACAAAGGGCAGCAGCCCCTTGAAGACCGTCCAGTGATCCTCCCGGGCTCCGAGAAGATCAGAATCTATGCGGGGGGATCGATCCCGCCCACGTCCGTGAGCAACCATGTAAACCTTCTTTTCGGAGACGCCGTGAGCGCAGTGATGCTTCCACCGCGTCAATCAAGACGTTGCAATCGGTCCGCTTGGATCAGCGCCGCGGCAACCAGAAGCGCTGGCAGGGATAGATCCAGTGGGGATCGCGAATCTTGCGACGATTGGCCTTGTAGATCCGCCCGTATAGCAGACCTCGCCGGTAATGCCGCCGCGATATATGCCACAGTGTATCGCCCGGCGCGACCACGTAGGTGCCCGGCAGCCGGATGCTACGCCCGGCGCGGCGATCCTTGCAGCCGGTGCCTCCAATTGGCGCAGCACGCCCCCGCCAACCCGCCAGCCGCCGTGGCCGGTCACTGGTCTCGCGGGGTCGAGGATCGTTCTTGCGCGAGGTGCGAAAGGAACGTTCGGGTCCGCCGAGCCGGCTGGCAGTCCGCAAGGCCTCGCGACGCTCGGATGGATCTGCTGGCAACGGTATCGCGACGCCGGATGGTGCGACGCGATTGCCGAACCCCGCATCACCGGCAAGTCTTGCCACGGTATCCGCCCGCTCCGACTGCTGTTTGAGGCGCGATTCGCGGCGGCGCTGTTCGTCCGGCGCAGAACGTTGTTCTACGCGAACCGATTTGCGATCGGCTATCGGGATGTCCTTCGGCCCCGCCGCGTTATCTGACTGTGATTTATCTGAAGCTGATGTGCCTGAAGCAGAGGTCTTGTCTCTCGTGTCGCTCGTGCGCCGTCTTCCAAATCCGGCTTCATCGGCAAGCTCGCCGACCCGCTGCGCACGTTCGGATACCGCTCCAACCCGCGCATCCAGGCGATCCCGCGCCTCCCTCTCCTGGCGCCCGGCCAGACGTTCCGCTTCGGCCTCCCGACGCCTCAAGGCTTCCGCTGCAAGACGCTTCTTGCGCTCAGTGTCTTCCTGCGCCACTCGCTCCGCCTCCACCCGCTCCTGTCTGTCGCGTTCCGCCTGCCGCTGGGCTTCCGCCCGCTCAGCTTCCGCCCGCTGGCGTTCTGCCTGGGCGCGGCGGCGATCCTCATCCAGCTTGGCAAGAAGCTCTTCCTCTTTTCGCGTCTCGTCCTGCTTGCGGGCCTCTTCGCGCCTGCGCACCTCTTCGGCTCGGCGTTCTTCTTCCGCTCTTTGATCTTCGTCAGCAAGCGCCCGCTCGGCCGCCCGCCGCTCGTCCTCCTGCTGCCGCGCGCGCTCGACGCGGGTGGTTTCCTCGGCCTGCCGTCGCTGCGCTTCCCGCGCCGCCAGAAGTTCATCGACACGCCGCTTGCGCTCTGCCGCGTCACGCCGCTCGGCCACTTCCGCGTCGACGCGCCGCGTTTCGGCCTCACGCAGTTCCCGCTCCTGTTTCTCGGAAACCGCTTTCCGCGCCACCTCCAAAGCCTGCCGGTCCAGTTCCCGGCGAAGCTCGGCCTGTCGCCTGACCTCTTTTTCCGCATCGTCCGCCGCCTCGCGGGTGGAACTTGCGTCGGGACCCGCAACCTCGACGGCGTCCTTGCGCTCTTCGCGCGCCAAGGTCTGCGGCGAGGGACGCGACAGATCCTTGACGACGACGTCATTGTAGGTGCGGTGCGCGTCGCGCAACCAGTCCTGCGCGCGCTGAACGAGCGCCCCGAGATCGGGCAGCGGCGGCTTTTGTACTTCGCCCGCCGGCGCATCGTGCGGCCGTTCCGGCGGCGGCATATTCTTGGCTGTCACCTGCGCTCCGAGCGGCCCTTTGCGGGCCAGTTCGGGCACCACGAAGTCGAAATAATCCCGCGATGCACGCGACAGCCAGTCAGACACCGCAGCCATCGGCCCCGCATCCTGAGCGCCGTCCGCCCCGCCGTTGCTGGTATCTCTGTCATCAACCGCGGTGTTTTGCCGCGCAATCCGCTTGCGTTCGGCATCCTCGTTCTGCCGTCGGGAAAATGCGTCGAACTCACGGCTGGCTTCCCGGCCAAGTCGTTCCGCCTGGTCACGGATTCGCACATCACCCGGGCCGTCGGCCTCGCCGGTTGAATTGCGTGCGCCGCGCTTCCGATCCTCGAACGCCACGATCTCCGAAGCGCGCACACTGTCGGGAATCGCAATCCTTATCTCCTGGCCTTCGGCGGTCACCCCGTCCTCGGCAGCGTCCGCTCGATAAAGTACCACGCGATGATCGCCCGAGCCCAGTGCCGCAACCCTCATCGCCCACGTGCCGTCAGCGCCAACCTCGGCAGTTCCGGCAATCTTTCCGTTGATCCTGACCGAAACGCTGGTCCCCGGCGCACCGCTGCCTGTGAAGCGCCCCGCCTTGCCCGGTTCGATCGTGACGCGTGAAAACCGGGGCGCCGGCTGGCCTGCACCAGCCGCCGGTCCCGCAACGCCCGCCCCGGTGCGGTCTTGCGCTTCCGCCGCACCGCCGGCAAATACCGAGCGCGTAATGTCGAACAGATTGAGCGGGTGTGAGTTATGTCTCGCGACGCCTAGGCCGGCGGGCTGCCACTCGTTCCCCAGGTGCGAAGCCGGCCTCAGCGCCAGCAGCCAGACGGCCGCGATCGCACCGACCACCAGGAGCCCTCCGGGGATCGAGCCTCCCCTCATCACGCGCAGCCTCCTCCGACGCCTGCCGCGCCTTCCCGATGCGGAAGCCGCGATATGGGCAAGCAAGCTTTGGATTCCCCCGGACCGCAACCCGCAATCCTAGGGCAAACGCTGAGAGCTTAACCATGAACCCGAGACCAAGCCAATGAAACTCAAGCCAGAATACTGATCGGCGAGGAAGTTCGGTTAATCGTCCGCTAAATGTCAAACTTTGCAGTCACGTTCTCGGATCACCATTTGAGCAGGCCGGTCATCATCACCGTTCTCGTTTGATGTAGACTGAGTGGCGCCAGGCGATGGGCGTTTGGCGCAATGAAGCCGAAGAGCGATACTTGAATTATGAATGATCACAACCTCGGATACCAAGAAACTCCAACGACCGAGAATTCGATGAAGAGCGCTGCCGTCGGCGCCGTGTGCGTCTACTGTGGCTCCGGCCCTGGCACGAACCCGGCCTATGTCAAGGCCGCCAGGACACTGGGAGCGGGACTTGCGGGCTCCGGCATCGAGCTTGTCTATGGCGGCGGCGGCATGGGACTGATGGGCGAAGTCGCCCGCGCCACGATTGCCGGTGGCGGCAAGGTCACTGGCATCATTCCCGACTTTCTCTCCGAACGCGAACACATGCTGCTCGAAGTCCAGGAACTTATCGTCACCGGCGACATGCACGAGCGCAAACGCCTCATGTTCGAGCGCTCGGATGCTTTCGTCGCGCTACCGGGCGGTATCGGCACGCTGGAGGAACTCGTCGAGCAGCTCACCTGGTCGCAACTCGGCCGGCATCGCAAACCCATTGTGCTGGCCAACGTCAACGGGTTCTGGGACCCCTTCCTCGAACTTTTGCGCCACATGCGCTCGCAGCAATTCATTCGCGACGGCATCGATGTCAGCTTCACCGTCGTGTCCAATGCCGACGCCATCGTGCCCGCCGTTATCGCGGCCTGGGCGGCGACGGGGGAAGTTCCGCCCGACGAGGTGACGTTGGCGAAATTCTAGAGTTCGGGATCCGGCGGTGAATAGCGTGAGCAGGTCTTCAAGCAGCTCTGGTGTCGGAGTTCTCGACACCAGCGTGATCGTCGAAACTTCGCCTTTGTTTGCTGCACAGTCGGCTTCGCGTTAAGAAGACGAAACACCATGCCAGAGGCGGGAATGCCGTGAGCCTTCTCCTTGACGCCGAACAGCTGCGCCAGCACCGGCAGCGCAACCTGATGCATTCGATCCTGCTGATTGGCGGCATGGGCGCGATCCTGACGCTCGCCACCTCGCTGCTGTGGGGATTGTCCGGTATCGCCGTCTCGCTGATCGCCGTCGGCTCGCTCGTGCTCTTTGCCCCCAGCATCCCGGCCGCCGCCGTGATGCGCCTCTACCGGGCGCGAAGGGTCGAACCGGGCGACGATCAGCTGAGCCGCATCGTCGACGAGCTCGCAATTCGCGCCGAACTGCCAAGCCGGCCCGACCTCTATATGATCCCCAGCGCCACCCTCAACGCCTTCGCCACCGGCACGCCCTCGAAGTCGTCGATCGCCATCACCGAGGGGCTGTTGCGCCGCCTGACGATGCGCGAAATCACCACCGTTCTGGCCCATGAAATGAGCCACATCCGCAACAACGACCTCTGGCTCATGAACATGGCCGACGTCATGACGCGCTTCGTCCAGTCGCTGTCCTACGTGGCATTGGCCCTGGCGATCCTCAACGTGCTCGGCATGATGACCGGCGACGCTCCGGTCTCGTGGTGGGCGGTGCTACTTCTTTATTTCGCACCGGCGTTCTCGAGCCTTCTGCAACTGGGCCTGTCGCGGGCCCGTGAATTCGATGCCGATCTCGAGGCCGCGATGTTGACCGGTGACCCGATGGGCCTCGCCTCCGCCCTCAGCCGGCTGGAGCGCTATCAGGGCCAGTTCTGGGAGGACCTCGCCTATCCGGTCCCGGCCCGCCGCGTGCCCCAGCCTTCGCTTCTGCGCACCCACCCCCCGACGGAAGAACGCATCGCCCGCCTGCACGAACTCTCGGGCCGGGCGGGCCTGCCGCAGATCGCCGTAATCGACGAGCCGATGGTCTCGATGCTGGGCTACGGCCCGATTGCAATGCGCCCGCGCTACCGCTTCCCCGGACTGTGGTATTGACGCGCGGCGCAGCGGCCCGCCAGACTTGGTATAAGAAACACATCCGCGCGCGCCCCTTGCTAACAGGGGCGCCTCTCGCGTATCAGCCCGCCATGACAGAAGAAACCGCCAGCGCCAGCCCGCCGGTCTCCGGCACCGACAAGCCGGGCCGCATCGCCGACCTCGTCGCCGCCCTGCGGCGGGGCGAAAGGCGCGCGATTGCGGACGCAGTCACCGTCCTCGAAAGCCAGTCCGCCGAGGCCCCAGGCTTGCTGCAGGCACTCCAGCCGCATCTCGGACATGCCCTCGTCGTCGGCCTGACCGGCCCGCCGGGAGCAGGAAAATCGACGCTTCTCAACGCGCTGATCGAACAACTGCGCAGCGCCAGCCTCCGCGTCGGCGTTATCGCCGTCGACCCGTCGAGCCCGATTTCAGGCGGCGCCATTCTGGGCGACCGCATCCGCATGACGGCGGCCCTCGACGACGACGGCGTTTTCGTCCGCTCGCTGTCGAGCCGCGGCTATCTAGGCGGCTTGTCGCCGGCCGCAGTGCGCATCATCGACGCACTCGATGCCGCCGGCTTCGACCTGATCCTCCTCGAGACCGTCGGTGCCGGCCAGAACGAGATCGACGTTGCCGAAGTCGCCGACATCCGCATCGTTGCTTCAGCCCCCGGTCTCGGCGACGATATCCAGGCGATGAAGTCCGGCCTGTTGGAAATCGCCGATATCCTGGTCGTCAACAAGGCCGACCGCGACGGCGCCGAGCGCACGCTGCAGCAGCTCAAAGGCGCCCTTTCGATCCGTTCGGGAAAGCAAAGCCAGGTGCCGGTCCTCAAAACCAGCGCGCTGACCGGAGAAGGCATCAGCGAATTGATCGCGGCCATAGAGACCGAAAGTGCAGCGGTACGCCGCGTCGAGCCGGTGGAGCGGCGCCGCCGCCGCGCCCGCTACCTGATCGCCCGGGCCGCCGCCGACCTCGTTGCCGCCCGCATCAAGGCTGGCGGGACGAGCCTGATCGGCACGCTCTGCGACGAAGTTCTCGCTGGAAAATCAAGTCCTTCCACGGCCGCAAAGCGAATTCTCGACGCTTGAGGAAGGGTCACCAAGGCCTTTCCGGCAATCAACTCGGCGAAACAACCCTTGCGGCAATACGCCCGAAGGTTTATGTAGATCCGGTCGATTTTGGCCGGACGACAGGGCCGCTACGCCTTCGAAATTGCTAGGCGCACGTTCAGTACTCTACCCAAACTCGAGAATGCGAGGCCGAACCTGCGCATCAAAGCGCCCGCGGAGCCTCAAAGCCAACGCAATCGAAAAGGCAGACGACTAATGCAGAACGGTACCGTTAAATTCTACAACGAGCAAAAAGGCTACGGCTTTATCGCTCCCGATGGCGGCGACAAGGACGTTTTCGTCCACGCAACCGCACTTGAGCGCGCCGGCATCCGCAATCTTGCCGAGGGCCAGAAGGTCGCTTTCGACACCGAAATCGATCGTCGCTCCGGCAAGTCGGCCGTCAGCAACATCGAGCTTCTCTAAGTTTCGAGCTGACGCAGCCCTCATGCGGGCTCGTAGAATGCTAACGACTGAAAGCCGCCCCCGGCAACGTGGGGCGGCTTTTATGTTTGGCACTGTTTGGCGTTGATGTTGGCGGTTGAAAAACCAGCGCTGACGCGTTCCGCTCGCCAGGCGAGTTGCGACGACACCGGCCACGCCGGCGCGGTTTTCACGCAACGTACGCGCTGGCCTTTGCCCCATCCTTCATCAGCTTGTAGTTTATTGAATCGACAAGCGCTTCGAAGCTGGCATCGATGATGTTCGGCGACACTCCGACCGTCAGCCAGCGGTCGCCTGATGCCCGGTCGTGGCTTTCGACGAGCACCCGCGTCACCGCTTCCGTGCCGCCGCCCGCCGTCAGTATGCGCACCTTGTAGTCGACCAGTTCGACAGCCTTGATGTGGTCCTGGTAGCGCCCGAGGTCCTTGCGCAGCGCCGAGTCGAGCGCGTTGACCGGACCGTTCCCCTCCGCCACCGACCATAGCGGTTCCTCGTCGCCGTTGATGAAGACCTTCACGGTGGCTTCCGAAATGGTCACGAGTTCGCCATTGGCGTTGTGCCGGCGCTCGACCATCACCCGGAAGGAATCGATCGAGAAATAGCGCGGCACCTCGCCCAGCTCGCGACGCGCCAGAAGTTCGAACGAGGCATCCGCCGCCTCGTAGGAATAGCCTTCCGCCTCGCGCCGCTTGATCGCTTCGAGCATCGCTGGAATCCGCGGATGGTCCTTGTCGAGCTGAATGCCGAGCCGGGTCAGTTCGGCCAGCAGGTTGGAACGCCCGCCCTGATCGGAAATCAGCATGCGGCGGCGATTGCCGACGGACTCGGGCGGCACGTGCTCGTAGGTCTCCGGGTCTTTCAGGATCGCCGAAGCATGGATGCCGGCTTTGGTCGCGAATGCGCTGTCGCCGACATAGGGAGCATGCCGGTAGGGAGACTGGTTTACGACCTCGTCGAGCACGCGCGAGGCATGCGTCAGCATCCTGAGCCGTTCCGGCGTCACCCCGGTATCGAACTTGTCGGCGAATTCGCTCTTCAAGAGCAGCGTCGGGATGATCGACGTCATGTTGGCGTTGCCGCAGCGCTCGCCCAGACCATTGAGCGTGCCCTGGATCTGGCGGCACCCGGAGCGCACGGCAGCGAGCGTATTGGCGACCGCATTCTCGGTGTCGTTGTGGGTGTGGATGCCGAGATGGCTGCCCGGGATGACTTCACCGATCTCCTTGACCATGCGCTCCACTTCGTGCGGCAGCGTGCCCCCGTTCGTGTCGCAGAGTACGACCCAGCGCGCGCCGGCCTCAAAGGCGGCCTTGGCCACCGCCCTCGCATAGTCGCGGTTGGCCTTGTAGCCATCGAAGAAATGCTCCGCGTCCAGCATCGCTTCGCGGCCCGACTGCACCACGGCGCTGATCGACTGGTGGATCGCCTCGAGATTTTCTTCGTTGGTGCAGCCCAGTGCGACGCGCACATGGTAGTCCCAGGACTTCGCCACAAGACAGATCGCATCCGCCTTCGACTGCAGGAGACCCTGGAAGCCCGGGTCGTTCGCAACTGATCGGCCGGGCCGCTTGGTCATTCCGAACGCGGTGAACCTGGCGTTGGCGAAGGTGGGCGGCGCGGCAAAGAACTCGGTGTCCGTCTGGTTGGCGCCAGGATAGCCGCCCTCGATATAATCGATGCCGAGATCGTCGAGCACGCGCGCAATGCGCCGCTTGTCGGCCAGCTTGAAGTCGACGCCTGTGGTCTGCGCCCCGTCGCGCAGCGTCGTGTCGAACAGATAGAGGCGTTCACGGCTCATGGTGCGTTGTCCTTGGCGGCAGGCGTAAGTGTCTTCGTCATCGTTGTATTCATCAACCACTGGTCCTCGACCGGCACCGAATTCCGGCTCTGCGCGACATAGCCCCGTTCTTCGAAGAAGGTCTGGGCCGTTTCGCTTGCATCGACCGAAACGGTTGTACTCCCGCGCCCCTTGGCAAGCCTTTCGAGTGCATCGAGCACGGTTGAACCCACACCGCTTCCCGCGAAATACGGGTGGACATAGAGCATGTCGATAACACGGTTATCTTTTAGTGAACCGAAGCCCGCATATTCACCATCAATCTCAACGACGAGGGTGGTTGACGCCGCCAGCCTGCGGGCAAACGATTCACTATCCCGTGCCGCCCCGACCCAGGCCGCGCGCTGGTCTTCGTCATAGTCTTCATGGGTCAGTTCCTCGACCGACTGCGCGAACAGGTCGATCAAGGCCGGCGTATCCTTCGCCAGATAGGGCCGCAGCGGAATGTTCTCGCTCATCGCTCCGCCACGCTCTTCAGGCGACCGCGCGCGGAAACTTGGCGACCGCCGGATTCGGCACCCGGCCGGCATCCCCCAGGTTATCGTGCACCGCAGCAACGTCATGGCGAAGGGTCGGCCCGCGCAGGTAGAGATACGTCGACAGTGCGATCAGCAGCGAAAGGAACAGACGCGGATCGGTTGTCGCATTCGCAAACATCGAGCTGATCAGTTCCATGCCGAACCCAACCGCGATCAACAAGGCCGCCCAGCGCAGATCATAGCGTTGCGCGCACAGCTCTTCGATCGCGCCCGGGTCATGACCTGGATTGCCAGCGCCCCGCGCCGCGAGCCCCCGGTCCGAGACGCTGAAAAAGCCATAAAAGGCAATCAGCGCGCCGACCAAGCCGAATGCAATTCCGATCGTCGCAAGCGATACCGTTCCTGAGAATGCCCCTGTCATCTTCGCTACCTCCGTTTGCGCCCCCCAAGGCGGGGCCGTTCATCGCGCCAGTTCCCAAGTCGTCACGATCTCTCCGGACGCCGGATCCTTGGCATCCTTAAGCACTATGCCCATCGCCGCAAGCCGATCGCGGATCCGGTCCGCCTCAGCCCAGTTCTTGTCCCTGCGGGCCGAAAGCCGGGCGGCGATCAACTCGTCGATAGCGCCGGCATCGACGTCGCTGTCGCTACGGCCCGGATCGAGTTCGCGGACCGTCTCATCGCCGTATAATCCCATGAACTGCAAGGTTGCCTTGAGTTCCGGCCGCTTCTCGGGATTGCGCCTGGCCGACTTCAACAGACCATGCACGATCGACAGCGCGCTCGGCGTATTGACGTCGTCCGACAATGCCGCCAGGACTTCGCCGTTCGGCGCTTCCGCCGGTTCGACGCCATGCAGGATCTCCGCGACTTCGAACAAGGTCGCGCGCGCCTGCTGCAGACGCTCCGCCGTCCAGTCGATCGGCTGGCGGTAGTGCGTGCCGAGCATCGCCCAGCGCACCACGCGCCCATGCCATTGGCTGCCGCCGAAAGTCTTCCCGTCGAGCAGTTCATGAATGGTGATGAAGTTGCCGAGCGATTTCGACATCTTCTCGCCCTCGACCTGCAGGAAGCCGTTGTGCATCCAAACTCCTGCCATGATGTCGGTGTCGTGCGCACAGCGGCTCTGCGCGATCTCGTTTTCGTGGTGCGGGAAGGCGAGATCGATGCCGCCGCCATGGATGTCGAAAACGTCGCCGAGATGCTTGCCGGCCATGGCCGAGCATTCGATGTGCCAGCCGGGCCGCCCGTCCCCCGCGATCCCGCATGGCGACGGCCAGCCCGGTTCGCCTTCCTTCGACGGCTTCCAAAGGACGAAATCCATCGGTCCCTTCTTATAGGGTGCAACCTCGACCCGGGCGCCTGCCTCCATCTCTTCGAGGCTGCGGTTCGACAGCCGCCCGTAGTCGGCCATCGAGGCAACATCGAACAGGACATGGCCTTCGGCGACGTAGGCGTGACCCTTGTCCACCAGCTGCGCGCACAGGACCTTCATCTCGTCGATATGCTCGGTGGCGCGCGGCTCGACTGTCGGGGCCAGCACGCCGAGCGCCGCGATATCGGCATGGAACTGTTGCGCCGTCCGCTCCGTCAGATCCCGGATCGAGCAGCCCTCGTCGGCGGCCCGCGCGTTGATCTTGTCGTCGACATCGGTGATGTTGCGGACGTAAGTGACATGGTCGGCGCCATAGACGTGACGCAGGAGCCGGAAAACCAGGTCGAAAACAATGACCGGCCGCGCATTGCCGATATGCGCGTAGTCGTAGACCGTCGGCCCGCACACGTACATGCGCACGTTCCGCGGATCGATCGGCTCGAAGGCGTCCTTCTTGCGGGTAAGCGTATTGTAGAATGTCAAAGACATCAGGCCTCTAAACCCTTCCTGAACTCGTTTGATCAGGTCGGCGGGAGAGGCTTTCTGGCACCGGTGAGCACGGGAGCGGAAAGGATCACCCGCCAGCCCGTAAGCTAGCCGGAGCAATCGACCTGGCAAACAATGTCGCAGCCCGCGATGTGCGCGGTTTGGCACGTGGATCTGACCATGGCTGCGTGTTATGAAGCCCGGGCATGCCAGCGTCAAGCTGGCGCCGGCCACGGGCAGCCTTTCGTCCACTGCCGCCGGTCGCCATGCCATGTTTGTGGCGCATTGGGCAGCTAGTGCGATGATTCAGAAGTTCGCTACCATCTGCGTCTCGGCCGAGAGCGAACTTCTGAATCTGAATCACACTAGCAGCTCTATGATTCTAGTGTCCCTTTTGTCTGCGAAGTTCGCTCAGGCGACTGCTGCAGAGTGGAGGCGAACTTCGCAGACGGGACACTAGCCGGTATTTCCAGGAAGCAGCCTCGAACTGAAGGTGCGATGCGAGGACTTTGGCCACGGCAAATGCAGACAAACGCGGAGCGGACGCTGGTCGTTCTGGCCGCCGTCGCCTCGCTGTGCCTGCCCGTCGCCGTCGATCCCGCCTTCTCGCAAGGCTTCAAGTGGCCGTGGGAGAGCGACGAACCCCGCCGCCCGGTCGAGCAGCCGCCCCCGCGCGCAGCCCCTGACCCCTACGTCCAACCCGGACCGGCAGGCGGCGGCTGGAACGCGCGCACCTCGATCTGTCTCGACCTTGAGCGCCGACTTGTCCAGGAAACCGCCAACAGTGGCCAGTACCGCAACCGCATTCCCCAGCTCGACGCGGACATCGCGCGGCTGCGCGCGGATGCGAACTTATCCGAAGCCCAGCTCGACCGGGGCGGCTGCTACGAGGAATTCCTGTTCTCCCGCACGCTGCGCCAGACGCCGCAATGCGTCCGCATCGCCCGCCAGCGCAACGAGCTGCGGCGCCAACTGGCAGCCGTCGAAGCCGAACGCCAGAATCTCGCATCGCAATCGGGTCGTTCCTACCAGGATGAGATCGTCCGCGAGCTGGCCCGCAACAATTGCGGCGCCGATTATGCCCGCGAGGCCAACCGCCGTGACCGCAACGCGTTCCGTCCGTTCTGGGAAGACCAGGAAGGCGGCTCGGGTTACGCCAACTCCTATAAATCCCTGCCCTTCGCCACCTACCGCACGCTCTGCGTCCGGCTGTGCGATGGCTACTACTTCCCGGTCAGCTTCTCGACGCTGCCAAATCACTTCCAGCGCGACGCCGAAGTCTGCCAGTCGAAGTGCGCCGCGCCGGCGATGCTCTTCTACCACCAGAACCCCGGTGCCGGCGTCGAGCAGATGGTCTCGGCTTCGACGAACGAGCCATATACCCAGCTCAAGGAAGCCTTCCTCTACCGCAAGAAGTACATCGACGGATGTTCCTGCAAGCAGGCCGAATTCTTGCCGCAGACCCCAGCACCGGTGCCAGCCGCCCCACCGCAGCCGCGCGGCGACCGCGCCCAGGCCGATCCCGCTCCGGCGCCATCGAATTACCGCTGAACCGGACCGGCTCCAAAAATCGATGGAAGTTAGTGCGGATTGGATCTGCTCCAGGGCGACGGTCAGCCAAGCCTCTTGAGCACCCGCTCACGGCCGATCAGTGGCAGCAGCACGTTGAGTTCCGGCCCCTTGTCGCGGCCCGTCAAAGCCAGCCTCAATGGGTGAAAAAGCGCCCGCCCCTTTGCCCCGGTCCGCGATTTGACGGCGGCGGTCCAGGCCCCCCAGGTGTCGCCGTCCCAGGGTTCCGCGGGAAGCTCCTCGCCAGCCGCCTTCAGGAATTCCGCGTCCCGCTCGCCGACGGGCTCGATATCGCCAGAAACCACCTGCCACCAGCCGGCCGCTTCCGACAACCGCTCCAGATTACCGCGCACCGCCAGCCAGAAGGCATCGCCGCCCCCAACGCCCAGCGCGTCAAGCCGCCCGGCAACCTCACTGTAATCGAGACCGTGCAGCAGCTTCGCATTGAGGCCTGCAAGCTCCTGGGGGTCGAACCGGGCTGGTGCGGTTGAAATTTTTGCCGGATCGTAAAGCGCGGCCAGCGATTCGAGAGAGCGATGCGGTTCGATCGCGTCCGACGTCCCGATCAACGCTGCATGGCTTGCAACCGCCATCGGCTCCAGGCCGTCTTCGCGCATTCCGGCAATCGAAAGATCCCCGAGCCGCTTGGAAAGTACCTTTCCGTCGGCCCCGACCAGCAGGCTGTGATGCCCAAACTCAGGAGCGTTGCAGCCGAGCGCCTCGAATAACGCCACCTGCACGCCCGTGTTGGTGACGTGATCCTCCCCGCGCACGATATGCGTGATCTTCAGATCGGCATCGTCGACGACGCTGCAGAACGTATAGAGATAGCTGCCGTCCTCGCGGATCAGCACCGGATCCGACAGCGACCCGAGATCGACGCTCACCGGTCCGCGAATCAGATCGTCCCACTGCACGAGCGTCTGCTGCGGGCTCGGATCCGGCCCGTTCCCCGAGTTCCGCAAGCGGAAGCGCCAGTGCGGTTTGCGGCCTTCGGCTTCGTACGCCGCCCGCTCGTCTGCGCCTAAGGCCAGTGCGGCCCGGTCGTAGATCGGCGGCAAGCCGCGCGCCAGTTGCCGCCGCCGGCGCCGGTCGAGTTCATCGGGCGTCTCATAGCAGGGGTAAAGCACTCCTCTCGCTTTGAGCTTCTGAGACGCCGCATCGTACAGCTCAAGCCGCCGCGACTGACGCACTTCGTCGTCCCAGTCGAGCCCAAGCCAGCGAAGGTCCTCGCGGATGGCTTCGACGTACTCTTCGCGCGAACGCTCGCTATCGGTATCGTCGAAGCGCAGGATGAACTTGCCGCCGGATTTTTTCGCGAACAGGTAGTTCAACAGCGCCGTGCGCACGTTGCCGATGTGGATGAGCCCGGTGGGACTGGGTGCGAAGCGGACGATAGGTGTCATGTGGGAGCGCTTCTTCTGGTGTTGTGGAACTAACACTTGCTTCCAGGCGATGGTCGTCAAAGCGTTAGTCCGGAACACAAACCCAGTTGGGGTTGCGGCGGAGGCGCTGGGAAACCAAGCGTCCAAGTCGGAACTCAAGCGGAATGGAACCGGGGCGGACGCTACCCCTTTTGCCCGCCGACATAAAGCCGCGAACCGGCGCAGTCGGTATTAATGCCGCACGATCTGGGACAGGAAGCCGGTCAGCCGTCCGACATCGCGCGGATCGACGCTGGTGAATTGCACCATGCGTCCTGAACGCGTGAAGAGGGTAAGCTGCAGATAGCTGATCCTGTTCAGTCCCAGGACTTCGAGAAGGCTCGCAACGCCGAGTACGGTGAGGAACACGAAACCGAGCAGGAACCGCTCAAGCCATCCGAACTGCAGGACGCCGATCAAGAACACCGAGGCGGCGACAAAGAAGACGGCCGCGTTCAGCATCAGCCCGTCGACGTCGCGCTCGGCGACTTCGTTCACCTTATATGAGGCGATATCGTCAAGCCGCACGGCATGATCGCCAAGCCGCAAAACATCCCCGCCGCCGACGACGTCATCTTCGACGGCGTCCGGATCGACGGGTTCCAGCCACCACATCGGCGGCGCTTCCTGGACGAGATACGACTGGCTCATAACGAGGCAGTCTCTCAGGATTTCGTTTGCAATCCGCTAATGCCGGGCGGACAGTTGTGGATGGCGGCTCAGCGGCGCGGATAGCCAGGGTCTAATCAATCATACTACCGCTGTATTTGCCCGCCCCCCGAAGTCGGCGCAAAAGTTAGGAGCCCGTGACCGGGGCTGTTTTCAGGAGCTTCAGCATGCATTCAAAGGATCAGGTGAAAGACGCACTCGCACAGATAAACCTCTTTGAAGGGTGTGCGGATGAGACGCTTGCCGCAATCGCCAAGATTGCCGTCGAACTCAACCTCGAAAAGGGACAGATCCTCTACAAGCCCGGCGATAATGCCGCTAACCTCTATATCCTCGTCGATGGGATCGTCACATTCATCAGCCAGAGCGGGCTCGAGTTTCTCAACGTTCAACGCGTGATGGACCGCTCGAGGGTCTTTGGCTGGGTTGCGTTGGTCCCCGAACACACCCGCCGTATCGGTACCGCCCAGTGCCTGGAGGAATCAAACATCCTTTCCATCAACGGCGACCAGCTTCTCGAGATCCTCGACGGCGATACGCGCTCTGGCTATTCGGTGATGCGACGCCTGTGCACCATGATCGCCAGCACGATCGACGGAAAGCAGTGATGGGAGCATCGCGCCGTCGCGCATTCGGATAACTGGGCCGGTCCCGCCAGCTGCTATCACGGCGAGGCCCGCCCATGCCCTGAGCCGACAGCCAGCCGATGCATTGATGCCGGCGGGGCTGAACACCGCATTTTTTTGATTCAGAACTACGTGTCCATCGAAGACGAGAGCCGCTAACATACGTGACGCAACAGCGGCACCTTGTTTTCGAGCGGTCCGGCAGGCCGGCAGTGACCGACCAGCGCCTGCCCGATTGAAACTGACAAATCCTCAAATCAGTGGAGCCATCCGATGAGCCCGAGAACCACCCGCGGACAAGGCAGACTCTACGACAGCGTTGTCGACACGATCGGCAACACACCCTGCATCCGCGTCAACAACCTCGCGCCCGAGCATGTCGAGCTTTACGTCAAGGCGGAGTTTTTCAATCCCGCAGCTTCCGTCAAGGATCGCCTCGCCATTTCCATCATCGAGGAAGCCGAGCGGCGCGGCGACCTGCGCCCCGGCCAGACCGTGGTCGAGGCGACCAGCGGCAACACCGGCATCGGCCTTGCGATGGTCTGCGCCGCCAAGGGCTACCCGCTGGTCCTGACGATGGCCGAAAGCTTTTCCGTCGAGCGCCGCAAGCTGATGCGCTTCCTCGGCGCGAAAGTCGTTCTGACGCCGCGCGAACTCAAGGGCTTCGGCATGTACCAGAAGGCCGTCGAATTGGCCGAGGCCAACGGCTGGTTCCTCGCCCATCAGTTCGAAACGCCCGACAACGCCACCATTCACGAGAACACCACGGGGGCCGAAATCATCGCCGACTTCGCCGGCAAGCGGCTCGATTACTTCGTCACCGGCTACGGCACCGGCGGCACGGTGACCGGCGTCGCCCGCGTCCTGCGCAAGGCGCGACCCGAAACCAAAATCATCCTGAGCGAACCGGCGAACGCGCAGCTCGTTGGCAGCGGCATCAAGCAGCAGCGCGGTAGCGATGGCGCTCCCGCCGTCGGCCATTCCGCATTCGAACCGCACCCGATCCAGGGCTGGACCCCCGACTTCATCCCCTTGGTGTTGCAGGAAGCCATCGACAACGGCGGCTACGACGAACTCGTTCCCGTCTCCGGCCCGGCCGGTATGGAATGGTCGCGCAAACTTGCCGCCCGCGAAGGCATCCTGACAGGCGTTTCCGGCGGCGCGTCCTTTGCGGTTGCCATGCAGGTTGCCGAGAAGGCCCCGCAGGGCTCCGTCATCCTCGCGATGCTGCCCGATACCGGCGAGCGCTATCTCTCCACGCCGCTGTTCGAGAACGTCGAGGAAGTCATGACCGAGGAAGAAATCGCCCTGATGAAGTCGACCCCGGGCTACCAGATGGCTGGCGCCTGAGGGGGAGCTTGCGGAGCGAAATGATGACTTCAAAGCCAGGAAAGAAAGGCGACAGAAGCGCAATGCGGGGTTTGGATAGATTCCCGATCGCGAAAAGCGATCGTATGGTCGGATGATGCTCTAACTGGCAACACCCCCTACCCCGGCTCGCCCTCTTCCCTCGGCGCCACCATCTTCGGCGCATCGCCAATGAGCGCCGGCAGTGCGCCGGGGAGATGCGCGTCGCGGTAGCGGTTGGTGATCGGATAGCGCCGGTCGCGGCCGAAATTGCGCGCCGAGATCTTCACGCCGGGAGCCGACTGACGCCGCTTGTATTCGGAAATGTACAACAGCCGCTCGACCATCTTGATGGTTGCGATATCGTGCCCGCGCGTGACGATTTCCGAGACCGGCATCTCCCTCTCGACGAGGCAGGCGAGGATGTCGTCGAGCACGTCGTAGGGCGGCAGGCTGTCCTGGTCGGTCTGGTTCTCGCGCAGTTCGGCGCTCGGCGCTTTCGTCAGGATATTCGAAGGTATCACGATACCCGACGGCCCCCTGCCCCCGGCGATCACATGCGCGTTGCGCCACCGCGCGATGCGGTAGACTTCCGTCTTGTAGAGGTCCTTGACCGGGTTGTAGCCGCCATTCATGTCGCCGTAGAGCGTCGCGTAGCCGACCGACATCTCCGACTTGTTGCCGGTCGTCAGAACCATCGGCCCGAACTTGTTTGACAACGCCATCAGGATCGTGCCGCGCGCCCGGCTCTGGATGTTTTCTTCCGTCACGTCGGCTTCCAGCCCCTCGAACAGGCCCGACAACGACGACATGAAGCCCGCGACAACAGGCTCAATCTCCACGATGTCGTAGCGCACGCCCAGCGCTTCCGCGCAGGCAGCCGCGTCACTGAGACTTTCCCTCGACGTATACCGGTAGGGCAGCATCACGCAATGCACCCGCTCCGGCCCCAGTGCATCGACAGCCATCGCCGCCACCAGTGCTGAATCGATCCCGCCGGAAAGCCCCATGACGACGCTCGCGAAACCGTTCTTGTCGACGTAGTCGCGAAGTCCGAGCACGCACGCCGCGTACGCGGCTTCATCGCCCTCGCTGAGTTTTGCCCGCTCACCTTGGCGGCACTGCCAGCCGTTCGCGCCCTGCTCCCATTCGGTGACCTGGATCGTCTCGCGCCAACCGGGAAGCTGCACCGCCAGATGCCGGTCCGCGTTGAGCACGAACGAGGCGCCGTCGAACACGAGTTCGTCCTGCCCGCCGACCTGGTTGACGTACATCAGCGGCAGATCGTTTTCGGTGACGCGCGCCACCGCCATGTTGAGGCGCAGGTCCGGCTTCGTCCAATCGAACGGCGAACCGTTCGGCACGATGATGATCTCGGCCCCGCACTCCGACAGACACTCGACGACATCCTCGATCCAGATGTCCTCGCAAATCGGTACGCCGATGCGCATGCCGCGAAAACTGACCGGCCCAGGCATCGGGCCTGAAGCGAACACGCGCTTCTCATCGAACACGCCATAGTTGGGCAGTTCGACCTTGTAGCGCAGCGCGCAAACTTCGCCGGCGTCAATCAGCGCCACCGCGTTGTAGACCTTGCCGTCCTCCGGCCAGACCGTGCCGATGAGAAGCGCGGGGCCCGGCTCGCCTGAAGTCGCGGCGGCAAGCTTCAACACCGTTTCCCGGCTCGTCCGCTGGAAGGACGGTTTCAGCACCAGGTCTTCGGGCGGATAACCCGCCAGGAACAACTCGGGGAACACCACCAGATCGGCGCCCATGCGCCCGGCATCCTCGCGGGCCTTGAGCGCCTTTGCGGCGTTTCCCTCAAGGTCGCCGACGGTCGGATTGAGCTGCGCTATCGCGATTTTCATGGAGGCTTCAGCCTATTCGTGATGGATTTGTTGCGAAGCCGGCCATTATCCGCGAGACCGCGCCGAGGGCAACACCCGGAAAGACCAAAGCAAACACACCTGCAAATTCAGCCCTTCGGTTGCCGGTCCAGAAGTTCGCGGGCGTGCTCCGCGGAGCGAACCGGATGGGCGAAACCGTCGCGGATGACATAGACCCATTCGAGGTGGGGTGAAACGGCCAGGTCTTCCGGCGTCACGGCTTCGAGCACGTCCTGGAACCCGGTCACGAAATCCCACATGATCTCGTACTGCTCGGCATCCGAGAAATGCGACCAGTCGTCGGGAAGAAAGCTCGCCACATCCGTTTGAAACACCACGTCTCCAACCCGCTGCGGCAGCAGATAGCCCATCGCCACCTGCTCGGCGATGGCATTGAGATAGCCAAGCTGCACGAGCCCCGAACAGATGAACGCATTCGGCGGCTTCAAGGCCCGGCGCCGGTGGCCCTTGAGAGCGCGGCGCGTGCCCCAGATGCGCGCCTTGATGCCGAAGGCGATCTCGCCGAGGAACGCCCAGCCGAGCCGAAACGCCGTTGCGTAGGAATAGTTCGAATGGATCGAATTGAGTATCCGCCCGCGCACCAGCGACTGCGCGCGTTCATCGAACCACGTGCCGCGCAGCCGCTTGATACCGACCACCTGATGCTTGTCGCGCAGGTAGCTCCCGAGATTCTGCAGATCGACGCCCCTGGAAACGCTTTCGATGACGAACGTGTTGTTGAAGCCCTGCTCCTGATGCGGCACCAGGAATATCAATGCCGCATGCGAGAACGACCCCCGTGTCGCCCAGCGGATCAGCCACGATCTCAGGTCGCGGTGCTTGCGCATCAGCACGACATCGGCCCGGTTGAGGTATGCCCCGCGCAGGAATTCGCCGACCGGCATCGGCCAGCTTCCCGGCTGCGACGTTCCCGGCTCTCGTTGGCCCGGTTGGAGTTGGCCCGCCGGCATTGGCTCGGTTAAATGGCTGACAGAACCCATGAGCGCCAGATCTCCCGCATTCGGCCGCGCCACGCATGAATCGGCAAAGATAGGGCCACGGAACACCAGGCCCCTCTGTCGATCACATGTCACCAAATCATGCCGATGCCATGGCGGCAATTTCACCCTTGGCGACGCGCTCGTTGTGCATCAGCTCCGCGACCAGGAACGCCAGTTCGAGGGACTGATCCGCATTGAGACGCGGGTCGCAGTGCGTGTGGTACCGATCCGAGAGATCGGCATCCGAAATCTCGGTCGCCCCGCCGGTGCACTCGGTGACGTTGTCCCCCGTCATCTCGACATGGATGCCGCCGGGATGCGTGCCCTCGGCGCGATGCACGGCGAAGAAGTCCTGCACCTCGCTCAAGATCCGGCCGAACGGGCGCGTCTTGTATCCGCTCTCCGCCGAGATCGTGTTGCCGTGCATCGGATCGCACACCCACACGACCTTGCGCCCCTCGCGCTGCACGGCCCGGATCATCTTCGGCAGATGCTCCCCGACCTTGCCCGCGCCGAACCGGCTGATCAGCGTCAGCCGGCCGGCTTCGTTGTCCGGATTGATGATGTCGATCAGTTGCACAAGCTCATCTGGATCGAGGCTCGGGCCGCACTTGAGGCCGATCGGGTTGCGGATACCGCGCACGTATTCGATGTGCGCATGGTCCGCCTGGCGCGTACGGTCGCCGACCCACACCATATGCCCCGATGTCGCGTACCATTCGCCCGTCGTCGAATCGAGCCGCGTCAGCGCCTGCTCGTAGCCGAGCAGCAGCGCTTCATGGCTGGTGAAGAAATTCGTCTGGCGCAGCTGCGGCGTATTCTCCCCGGTGATCCCGATCGAGCGCATGAACGACAGGCTCTCGGTGATCCTGTTGGCGAGCTGTTCGTAGCGGTGCCCCTGCGGCGAACCGGCAACAAAGTTCATGTTCCACTGGTGCACGCGTTCAAGATCTGCGTACCCGCCCTGCACGAACGCGCGAATGAGGTTCGCCGTTGCCGCCGATTGCCGGTAGGCCTGCAGCATGCGCTGCGGATCGGGCGTGCGCGCTTCCTCGGTGAATTCCATGCCGTTGATGATGTCGCCGCGGTAGCTCGGCAGCTCGACATCGCCGATCTTCTCGGTCGGTTTCGAGCGCGGCTTTGCGAATTGGCCGGCGAGCCGGCCGACTTTGACGACCGGCGTGCCGCCGGCATACGTCAGCACCACCGCCATCTGCAGGAACACGCGCAGGAAGTCGCGGATGTGGTCGGGTCCGTGCTCGGCGAAGCTTTCCGCGCAATCGCCGCCCTGCAACAGGAAGCGGCGGCCTTCGGCGACTTCGGCCAGGCGCTTTTTCAGATCGCGCGCTTCACCGGCAAACAAAAGCGGCGGGAACGTCGCAAGCTTGGCTTCGACATCCTTCAGCGCCTGCGGGTCGGGATAGTCCGGCACCTGCATGATCGGCAAAGCGCTCCAGCTATCGGGCGACCAGGCGGCTCTTTTTGCCGACATCTTCGTGAACTCCTAGTTTCGCGTTATCTCACGCCCAATTGCCGATCGCGGCGCCCTCCAGACCAATCATGGCCAGTCCATCATGGCCAGTCCATCATGGCGAGCACATCATGGCCGGTTCATCATGGAGAGGGGACGCCGTCCGCTGCATTTGATGTGAAGCGCAGACTGTCCCGCGCAATGTCCTTCTGGCGAGCCTTATAGGCCATCGCCCGCACCGAGGCCAAGTAGGAAGGCAAATGTCGGCGTTTTGCCGCCCGGTTGCTTCAATTAAGCCTGTGCAGCTCGGCTTCGATGGAAATGCGGATCTCGTCCGATAACAGTGGGATACCCCTCGAGATCCCCCATTCGGAGCGCAAAATCTGCGTTCGCGCGGAAAATCCGGCCGCACTCACGCCCTGATAGAGCGGATTGACCTTTGCCAGCGGATGCTCGCCGAGGAAGTTCCAGACAACCGCCAGCGTCACTGGCCTGCTCACTCCGTTGATGGTCAGGTCGCCGGTCACATTCGCCGTCTTTGCACTTGTCACCGAGACCGCCGAGCTGGTGAAGGTGATGTCGGGGTAGGCCGTTGCATCGAGGTAATCGTTGGTGGCGCTCAGAACGCGGTCGTAGGCAGCTACCCCGGTCGTCACCGTCGCCACCTTGATCGTCACGTTGAGTTCGCTCATTTCCGGGCGTTCCGGGTCGAAGGCAAGCCGCCCGATCACGTCCCGGAAACTGCCGGATTGCCATGACATGCCAAGATG
Organism: Alphaproteobacteria bacterium; assembly: GCA_018819265.1. Taxonomy (GTDB): domain Bacteria; phylum Pseudomonadota; class Alphaproteobacteria; order Rhizobiales; family Hyphomicrobiaceae; genus Filomicrobium. The sequence goes on along the minus strand of JAHJQI010000126.1, from coordinate 1,168 downwards.
TTCGTAGCTGAAGCGGACGCTGGTGTGCTCCTTGTCGAGAATGAAGACGCCGCCTTCGCCTGCCGTGGCGGAAAGCGGAGCGGCGAGGATCGCCAGCATCGAGGCGGCCGCAGCGAAGCAGTGTGAGATCGATCCAGCTCTCATGAGTTTCCTCGGGATGTCATATTTTCATGAACTGACGCCGCTTCTACAGCGCCGCGGACATGCCCCCGTCGACGGCCAATTCGGCACCCGTGATGAAGCCGGATTCGTCGGAGGCGAAAAACACGGCAGCCGCCGCCACGTCCTCCCCGCTGCCGAACCGCTTCATCGGCGTCTGATCGATCAGCGCCTTGTTGATCATCGGGTTGCGCAAAACCCGCTCGGTCAGCGCCGTCTCGATGAAGCCCGGCGCCAGCGCATTGACCCGGATTCCATAGGGCGCGTATTCGACCGCCAGCGCACGCGTCAGCGCCGACACCGCCCCCTTGGTCGCGGAGTATCCGGCAAGCTGCCGCAGGCCGCGGTGGCCCATGATTGAAGCGATGTTGATCAGTGAACCCCTGCCGGAGGCCTTCAGCAGATTGAAACCGTCACGCGCGATCCGCACGACACCGTCGAGGTTGACCTCGCGTATCCTGACCCAGTCGGCATCCGACAGGTGGCGGAAATCTTCACGCACGTTGAGCCCGGCATTGTTGACCAGTACGTCGATACGCCCCGGCCCCTGCTCGATAGCGCGAAACAGCGCCGTCACGTCCTGCCCCTTGGAAACGTCGACCGCCATCGCGGTCGCCTTGAGACCGGCTGCCGTCAGCGCCCGCGCCGCATCCTCGGCCCGCGCTCCATCGATGTCGGTGAGATAGACGTGCGCGCCCTCGCATGCGAACACCTGCGCGGTGGCAAGCCCGATTCCGGCTGCCGCCCCTGTCACGACGGCGATTCTGTTGTCGAGGCGTTGCACATGGCTCACGGCAAACTCTCCGGCTTCGGTCTATCCTGCCTAGTACCGCCGATCAGAAGTCCCTGTGTCGCATCAGTCAACCGCTCTCAGGGACTTCTGATCGAAAAGCGGTACTAGATTCAATATTTTACTAGTACCCTCTGCTTTCAGAAGTTCGTCAAGGTGGATGCCGCGAATGACTCACGGACTTCTGAAAGCGGGTAAGCGGGTAAGCGGGTACTAGTG
>JAHJQI010000271.1 GCA_018819265.1 Alphaproteobacteria bacterium | reverse complement strand
TATTCTCAGAGGAATGTCAAATAGGAGAGTAAGGTGAGCACAAGTGTTGATTTCATGGTACCTATCTCATTGGGCTTTGGGATTTTCCTTTGGGTGCCAGTCTGTCGCTGTTATGTAGCTCAGATGGATACTGCCGGGTATATTTATTGCCCCTATCATGGATTAGTAAAACGCCTTGGATGAGTAAATGAGCGGTGTCTCTATGAAAAAGATTTGGGAGTGGATAAAGACCATGGTGTCTAAGATAGCTGACTTGATACCACGCCGATTTAAGCGTGAGACCCCGGAAGAGCTCAGGCCGGCACCACATGTGATGACACCTCTCGAGAAGAAACTCGGGAGGAAAATTCAGAAAAAGCAAGCCAGGGAAGCGGCAAGGGCTGTCGACACTCGCCAGGGTGGTCCCAATATGCCGAAATATCAATCTTGCCCTGGTGGCCATGGATGGAAGAGAAGAGCCCGAAAAACGATGGGCGGGGCTTACTATGGATGCAAGAAATGTGGTGACTTTTTTGTGAGAGCATCAAGATTATAGAAAGGAGGTTCTAATATGGCAGAACAACCAGTCCAAACGATTGTAGATGAAATCGAGAGTGCGGCTTATCCTAAGATAACTAAAATAATCCGATTATGGGCTATAGCAATGCTTAACTATCGACAGCCTTTGGGAGATAAGGCTTTGGATGCAATGAGAAGGCTCACCGATGCCGATGCTACACAGGCCATCATGTTCCTTACTGGCTTCGCTTCCACAACGAAGTACGAAAAGAGCCAGTTAGAAGAGCTTGCGGGCATAAAATTGAGGAGATAACAATATAATCTTTTAGAGGAGGTTTTAATATGGCAACTAAGACTAAGGAAAAGCAGACAGAAAAGAAGCAAATACAAGCAGTTGTTCAATGGAAGGGTGAGCTAATCACTATCAGTTTTGATGACGTCAAAACACTAATTTGCCCCTTGGCCACAGAGCAAGAGGCCATTATTTTTCTCAAGACATGCCAATCTCTGAATCTTAATCCTTTTGCCGAGGAGTGCTATTTAATCAAATATTCAGAGAAGGAGAAAGCCTCATTGGTAATCTCGATAGAGGCTTATCTGAAGGCTAGTGAACTAAATCCTAATTACAATGGCCATGAAGCAGGGATAATACTCCAAGACAGCACCGGCAAACTTGAGCTACGTGAAGGCAGTTTTCTCACTGAAGGGGAAAAGAATAAGCTTGTGGGTGGGTGGGCTCGCGTCTATAGAAAAGATAAAGATCATCTATTTTATATGGCAGTAAACAAAAAAGAGTGTCTTAGATATCGAAGGGATGGAACCCTAACTGAATTCTGGTCCGAGGAAAAACAGCCCATGATGTTGAGAAAAACGGCACTCAAGCGTGCTCTAGTTGAGGCGTTTCCCACATTATTCGCCGGCACCCTTGCCACTGCTGAGGTCTCTGACGCTATACAGGATGCTGAATATAGAGCAATGTCTGAGGACAGTCTGCCACCGGTGCTGGAGAAGGATGGAAAGCCTGACTGGCAGAAGTTTTATGCCAAGATACAGTCGGACTTGGGATTAACGGCCGACCAGGCTCATGAGCTGGCAGGCATGACATCCTTCCGAGAGTCCCTTAGTAAAGGCTGGACAATGGAGGGAATCTGGGACCTGCTAATAGCGGCTCTAAAGGAGCGGACCGCTGCCATACAGACAGCTAGCCCGCAGACAGACGCCACCATTGAAGCGGAGCTCTTTGGCAAAAAGGAGGGGGAAGTGGGTGCCGAGCCCACCAAGCCCACACCGGCTCCTGCTAAGCCAAAGCGAGATCCTGAATCAATCAAAACGATAAGCGAGCTCCTCCGGGCATGCTTTGAAGACTTCAAGATGCAGCCACAGGATGTCTATAAGGAGCTGGGATATAGCTCAGCACAGGACATAAGTAAAAAGCCGGCCGGTTGTTACCGTGAGATAGCGGCGGTGAGGGAATAATGTTTAGTCGTGAAATGATGGGGCTTTTACCCCCTTGTCAGCTTTGGTTGGGGTGTAACTTTGGCTTATATTCAGGAACGAATTATTAAACGCCGAAAATATTATTACCTTGTGGAAGGCAATGGTAATGGCAAGGTTAAGACCTACCTTGGGACCAAGCCACCCAAAAAGCCGTGGAAGGGTTTACCCCCTGATAGGGTAGAGAGGGAAATGCAAAAGAGAAGGCGCCACATTGCTAAGCCAAGCCCTAATCCCAAGCTCCCTGAAGGCAAATTTGCCGTCATTTATGCCGACCCACCCTGGCGATATGATTTTGCTCAGGTCACCGATTGGTCTGTCGAAGAGCATTATGACACCTTAACTACTGAAGATATAAAGACTTATAAAGACCAGAATGGTAGGCCAATTCAGGAG
>JAHJQI010000125.1 GCA_018819265.1 Alphaproteobacteria bacterium | reverse complement strand
AGATCGATGTGGGCAACTTCGTTGCCGTCGCCGACGAGAGATTCGCCGACCATAACCTTGTTGATCTTGGCCATGATAGAAACTCCTCCCAGAGTTTGCTCAAGGGTTGAAAGTTCCGCCCGGAAAGGACGGTGCCCAAATAATGGGTTTCGGGCGAACTATCCCAGTTATCAGCGAACGGGAGCAAAGCCCCGATCCGGTTGCCAGATAGCAGCGCCGATGCGCCACGGCGTAAATAGCCCCAAGCTTCTGCCTAATACAAGAGTCTTAAATGCCGCTTGGTTCAGCAACCTGGGATGAAAGTGCCTCCGTGAACAATGTTGCAACGACGAAGTCGGCCGTTGTGCCCGGATTGAGCCCGCGCGCCTTGAGCAATGCGTCGAATTGCTCGAGTTCGCCGATAGCCTCAAGCCTAGTCACCGGCTGGCACAGGTTCAGTCTTCGCCGGGCTTCCTGGCGCACCTGTTCGGCCGTAGGTTGGCCGAACTTGCGCGCGATGTGGGTATCGGCAAAACGCGCAAGCAGGTTCATGTGCAGCGTCGTCACCGCGAGTTCGGGCGTCTCGGCGAGCTTGCGGGCCTGTTTCAAAAGCGGCAGCGCGAATTCGAAGATGTCGGCGTATCCGGTCACGTAGGCCAGCGCGATCCTGTCGCGTTTCGAGGCCAGCGCCATGGCCTTGACAAGCGGCATCGCCTCTGCGCTGCGCACGTCACCGCTCTCGGCTTCCCCGAGCCCGCCCGGATTGGCTTTGGCGATACCTGCGAAGGCGTCGGCGGCGTCGATCTCGTCGAGCCCGGAAAGCACGTTTCCAACTCGTTCAGCGAGGCTCGTTCCGGTGATCGCCTCGCCTGCGGCATAAGCGAGCGGCGCGCATAGCAGGATGATGCCGAGGTTTGTATTGCATTGCGCCGCCGCCAAACTGGCTTCGACGGCATCGCGGATACGCCTGCCGACGCGGGCGCCTTTTTGCGCAATGCCCGGCGCTGACGCGATTGCGGCCCGTTCGAAGTGCAGGACGTCCATGCCGTGGCCGGACGAATGATCGTGAACGTTGCCCGGCTTCAGCGCCCTGAGTTCGGCCCGGCAGGCGGCGAGGAAGGCGTCGCTGATGCGGCTCGCGGCAATCGGAAATCTCATCGCACCGACACGCCGTTCGCAGCCATCGTTGCCGTCACCGCGTCGAGAAAATCCTCTGCGAGCGCCACGGCGATATCGATCTCGCAGATCGACTGCAGCCCCTTCCAGGCGGGATTGGAATTGATCTCCAGCAGCATCAAGCGGCCTTCGGAATCGCGGATGAGATCGACACCGGCATAGTCGGCTCCGACCGCGCGCACCGCCGCCAGCGCCAATTGGCGGGCGTCTTCGTCGAGGTCGGCGGCCTGCGGCTGTGCGCCCTGGTGGATGTTTGTGATCCAGTGCGCACCCTGTCGCGCCATCGATCCGATGATGCGCCCGCCCGAGACGAACACGCGCCAGTCGGAGAACTCCTGTTGGCCGGGCGCACGCAAATATCGCTGAAGGTAGTAGACGCCCCCGACCTCGTCCTCTCCGGGGAGGTCTTCGAGCTTTTCGGCCTTTTTGACGCCATTGCCCTGCGAGCCGAACAGTGGCTTGGAGACCAGCGGCAACCGCCCCTCGGCATATGCGAGCGCGTTTGCATGGCCCTCGGCAGTTCGCGTGTCCGGCACCGGCAATCCGGCCTTCTGGAACAGGAACGTTGCCGTCGATTTGTCGACGCAGCGTTCGATGACGCGGGCTTCGTTCCACACCCTGACGCCGCTTGCCGAAAGCGCATGCAGGATGCCGAGCCGCAGCGTGATGGCTTCGAGCGCCCCCTTCGAGATCGAGCGCACGAAGACGCCGTCAGGCAGGCGCCCTTCGAACCCTGGGATATCGATTCCGCTTCGCAGGCGGGTGTCGAAAGCACAGGCCTTGAGCGTCGACGTGACGACCTGCGCGCCGCGCCGCTCCATCGCATCTTTCAGCCGCCGCGCATGCCAGTCGCCGCCGCCTTCCTCGATGAAGATGACGATGACCGGCGCACGCGTGAGCGGGGCTGCCAGCGCCTCAGGCGAAGCTGGCGTCGACGATGTCGGGGGCAAGTTTGCCAGCATGGAAGGAGGCGCCGGTTTCGAGGTTGGACACGGTGACGAGAGCTGGCGAGAACAGCATCGGGTCGATTTTGTAGAAGTCGCCTTCGACTTCCGCGAAGATCTCCGCGAACGGCTTGCCGTAGGCCGGCGATCCCGACGATGGCAGCTTCTCGGCGAGATCCTTGGCTGCCTCGTTGCTGCCGGTCACGAACAGTTGCACCCGCCCGCCGTAGATAATGCCGTCGTTGGTACGCCCCATCGCCTTGACGAAATCGGGGATGGGCGGGGCCAGCGGCGCGGTGCCGAAGCCGTCCTTTATGTTCTCGAGCGGGAAGTGCAGTTCGTGGGCCTTGTGCAGGGCGACTTCGAGAACGCGGGCGCCGATCTGCACGGTGCCGGCCAGGCTCCACGTCGGCGCGAACAGGATCGTCAGGTTCTTCGTCGGGACACCACAGGCGCCGGCGACCATGCGCGCCACGCTTGAGGGCGGCGCCTTGTCGCCTTCGATAACGAGGACGGCTTCGTCATGTCTGTCGGCATAGCCCAGTTCGTTGAACAGGTCTTCCACCCGCGACAAGGCCCGTGCCGGACCCGAGCCGAGCGCGAAGAAGCCCGACGCCTCCTCGGTAATCGTCCAGCCGGCGTACTGGCTGCCCAGGCACGAGATGACGGGATCGGTGGCATGCACGACGACGCTCAGCGGCCATTTCTCGATCGGCGAGGAGCCTGCGATCTGCACGCTGCCGAGGCCGCCCATGCAGATTTCGCCGAGCAGCCGGCCCAATTCCAGGCACCCCGGCACGGCGGCGCCGCAATCGATCTGGCGTTCGCCGCCGTCACCGATCGTCACTCTCGCGCGCAAGCCATCCGCCTGCGCCACGATCCTTTGAACGATGCGGCACGCGTTGGCATTCACGCTGAGGCCGGCTTTTGGCGCAGCTTGCATCCTGGCGCTCCCTGTCAGTTGTCTTGGTCGTTTTGGCTTCCGTATACCACGCCCGCGAGTTTTTCGAGCCGCTTTGCGCAAGTCGCCTGCGCCAGCTCCGCATTGTCGGCTTCGGCGTGAACCGTGGCGATTGGAGCGCCGGCCTCGATGCGCTGGCCGGCCGGCGGGACGTCGCTGACCCAGCCCGGCCAGTCCATTTCGCCCACTTCGACCGCGCCTTTATCGGCGTACAGATAGGCGCAAGCATGCGGCTTGGGTCGCCACTGGCGGGCCAGAATTTCGACCGCATCCTCGCCCCGGCAGGCCGAGATGTGCGCCTTGAAGAGCGTTCCGCCGGCATCGTCGAGGACGTCGAGGGACGCGCCGGGGCGCGGGTTCACCTCGAGCAATAGGGCTTCGCTGCCCGAGACGATGAAATCGAACGAAACGACGCCGACGAGTTGCAGCGGGTTGATCAGGGCAAGGCAGGTATCGATAAGGCGGGCTTCGAGATCGGCGTCGAGTTCGTCGGCGCTGACGATACCGCCGAAACGGTACGGCTCGCGCCCGCGCGGCGCGCACCACGACCGGGTGAAGGCGAACGCGGTGCCGCAAGCGCCTGTGATGGCAAAAGCGGAGAACGCCCCGCCTTCGACTTCCTTCTGGAAATAGCGGCGCGGCGCGGCGCTGGCCGCCTTGCCGCGGCCAAGCCTGCGGATATGGCGTCCGCCGCAGGCGCCGGCCCGCTTGGAAAGCCAGCCCGCTTGTGTGTCCTGCGGCGGCGCGAAGACCGTTGCGGGGTGCTCGATGCCAAGGTCGGCCAGGAGTGCGAAGAATGCTTTGGGATCGTTTGCTCGCGCCACCGTCTCGGCGGCGCATCCCATGAGCCGGTAGCGCTTCGCCAATTCTCCAACGAGCTTGGGGCTATCTTCGAAGCCCGGCCCGAGGATCAGGCCGATGGGGTCGCTGCCGGCCGCCTGCGCCATCTCGTCGAGTGCCCGCAGCAGTTCCGCCTTGCCGAATCCCTTGCGCAGCGCGCCCGCAATCGCCCGCGCGTCGCCGGCCAGCGCGCGCGTGTCGGCATCCCCGAACGCGTCGACGACGAGCGGCACGTAGCCTGCGCGCCGGGCGGAGGCGGCAAGCGCCCGCCCGGACAACGCGGCAATCAGGATCGGTTCGCCGCTCAAGCGACGAACGATCGCGCCAGCTTGAACGCGTCGCGGAAGTCGAGGTGGACGGGTTCGGTGGCGTTGATCATACGGGTGAACAGTCCGGCCTGCGTCTTGTACTTGATGTCGCCGATCGCGAGCGGCCCGACGCCGCTGGTTCTCGTGCAGCCTGGCAGGATCTCGCCTTTCATGAACAGGTCCATGCCTTCCACACCCGGCGGCGGCACGGCATTGACGTCGGCGGCGACGAGCAGGTTTTTCGCCGATTGCAGTTCGGCCGTGCTGAGGATCTGCACGCCGGCGGCGGCGGCGGCAAACACCACCTCAGCGTTCTTGACGATTTCAGCCTTCTGCTCTGGCGTTTCGCCGGGCACCGGTTCGAGGTCGACGCCAAAGCGTTCCTTGGCGGCCTCGGCGGTCTTGAAGACCCGCTCGACGCCGCGGTGCGCGACCATTTTGACTTTCGCCCCTTCGAGGGCGGCGATCACGGCGGAAGCAAAACCGACAACGCCGGTCGCGCCGAACACGGTCACGGTCGTGCCGTCGAGGCTGCGCGAATGCTTTTCCTTCAGAACTTTTTCGACGCAGGCGACCATGCCGGCCGCCGTCGTGAACGAGCCGGCGGGGTCCGCGAACACCGAGAGCTGGAACGGCGGCACGAGGGCATCCTTGGCCGCCTTCATCATGTCGAGAGCCAGCAGCGCGTCCTTGCCGCCGATGAAGACTCCGGTGCGGATGCCGTAATCGGGGGGCCGCGAGAAGATCGCGTCCTGCACCAGCCCGGTGATCTCGGTGAGTTCGACGTTGATGTAGGGGATGATCACCTTGAACCCGGCATCCGCTGCCATGTTCACATCGAACGGGCTCATGTGCTTTTGCGGAGCGAACATATGCAGGATGGGGGTAGCTTGGCTCATCGGGCTCTCCTTGGCGTCGTTATCTTGATTTGCGAAGCGCGCGGGCGCCCCGATTCAGCGCCGGTTATAAGTTGAGCGTATCGCCGCTGACCAGAGCGTTCCCGCACGAAAGTCGAAATGGTCGCGTCGGCGCTATCCGATCGGGTAGTTGGACGGAGCGCTCCGCCTCGCGCCGCTGATCACCCCGGTAATGCACCCCCCTAAAGCTTTGCTGCGGGGGATCGTACAGTCAGATCGGATGTTGCTCCAGGTTCTCGACCTTCGCGCCGTGGTTGCGCCCGCGTGCAGCAACCAGCGACAGCCCCTTGGCCTTCGCGCCGGCATCGAGTGCGACGAGAATTTCGCGCGCCTTGGCCGATGAAGGCACGAACGCGAAGCCCGTCGGCCCCCATGAGCTCTGCCCGATGCCGACGGCCCCTAGCGAGGCCATCTGCCGCACCAGTTCCGCGACCTCAGGGCTCGACCAGATGCCGCCGCCCTGCTCGCTGGCGAAATACTGGCCGTTGATCCGCTGGACTTCGGAAACGGCCTGCCCGAACGCTTCGATATCGGTTTCGGCCAGTGCCGGCAGGAGCTGCATAAGCGTCGTTCTGCACAACTCGGCGCTGACATCTTCGCGCATCGGCTCGAGGTTTTCGAACGCCTCGACTTCGCGCCGGCCATGCACGCCCATGTTTCTGGGATCAAGCACCAGAAGCACCCGCCAGGCGGACGGGAATGCGGCTCGCGCGACGACGGGAGGGGCCCTGTCCCGCGCACCCCTGCCACCGTCGACAACGAACCCGCCGCGTTCGAAAGCCGCCATGCCGATCGCCGAGCGGGCGCCACGGTTCTGCATCTCGCCGAGCGAACGCAGTTCCGTTTCCAGGCCTTCGAGCGCCGCCAGCGCGGCGCCGACAGCCATGGCGAGCTGCGTCCCCGAACCAAGCCCGGCGTGGGCTGGAATCGTCTCCGAAACGCTCAGCCGGTAGTTGCGATCAAGCTTGAGAAGCGCCTTGAAACGCTCCAGGGCTCGCTGGGCGCGTGCCTCTTCGGGGCCAGCGACGGCGTCGGCCTCGCACCGCTCCAGCGTCAATTCGGTCGAGGGTTGGTCGATGGCAAGGCCGAGCGAGCCGAATTTGCGCCCAAGACTACCGTTGAGGTCGAGGAACCCAAGATGCAGCCGCGCCGGCGCGGAAATCCGCACGGTCGCGCTCCGCGCCTCGGGCGCGTGCGGGCTCGCTGCTGACCTGTCGGAACTCAAGGGCGTTTGCCTCTGTGCTGTTGTAGCGTAGGTTGTTGCAAGACACGCCGCCAACTGTTCAACAATCGGGCTGAGAGAGCAATATGAGCGAACGCGAAAAACCGCTTGCCGAAGCTGAAGTCAATGCCTGGCTTGCCGCCAACCTGCCGAAATGGAAGCTGGAGGACGGCTGGGTTCGTCGCACCTACAAGACGGCGAGCTGGAAAAGCACGCTGATGGTCATCAACACTGTCGGCCATCTTGCCGAAGCCGCCTGGCATCATCCCGACCTCACAGCTTCCTATGCCTGGGTCGAGGTCCGCCTGACCACCCACTCGGCCAAGGGCATCACCATGAAGGACCTTGAGCTTGCCCGCAAGATCGAGGAAGTCGTCGGCTGGCAGCCGGGGGCCGAGGGCGGCGCGTTGGAAGGTACGCCGCACGGCGACCAGCGCTTCTCCTACATCAAGTACGATTGATCTGATCCCCATCCGGAGCCGCTTCTTGGACAAAAGAGACGAGCCGCTGGTCGACGCCGTCGTCGCCCTCGGCTCCAATATCGGCGACAAGGTCGCCAACATTGAACGCGCAGTAGGACTGTTGACGGGCAAAAGCGACATCGCCCTGACCGCGCGGTCGCGGATTTACCGGACCCCGCCGTGGGGCAACACCGACCAGGACTGGTTTGTGAACGCCTGTGTCGGCGTCCGCACCAGCCTCGATCCGCACGCCCTCCTCGCCCGCTGCCTTTCCGTCGAGGAAATGATGGGCCGCCGGCGCGCGGAAAAATGGGGCCCGCGCATTATCGACCTCGACGTTCTGGTCTATGGCGATGTGGAACTTGCCGACGACGTGCTGACGCTGCCCCATCCTCACATCACCAAGCGCGCGTTCGTCCTTGCGCCGATGGCCGATATCGTGCCGGACCTGGTGCTTGAGGGGCGCTCGGTTGCGGAGTGGCTGTCGATACAGGACCTGCAAGGCATCGAGCCCGTCGAATAGCCGCGTCAAAAAGTGAACGCCGCGCCCAGGTGACCGGGCGCGGCGTCGAATAAGCGGGCAGGGCTGACTGCCAAGACTTACTTCTTCGTCGACAGATAAGCGACGATGTCCGCGAGATCCTCGGCTTTCTTGAGGCCGGCAAAAATCATCTTGTTGCCGGGGATCTTGGCTTTCGGATCTGCAAGATATTCCTTGAGCGTGGCTTCGTCCCAGGTCAGGCCGGAGTTCTTCATAGCATCGGAGTACTTGAAATCTTCAACCGCACCGGCTTTGCGGCCGACGATGCCGACCAGGTGCGGACCGACCTTGTTCTTGGCTTCGTCAGCGGTGTGGCAGGCCTTGCACTTGCGGAAAACCTTTTCGCCTGCGGCGGCATCGCCTTCGGCAGCGGCCAGAGTTGGAACGGCGGCGATCATTGCGACGGCAAGAAGTGTTCTGAACATGATTAAGACGTTCTCCCTCACGGTTAGCACGGATTTTGTTTGCGGGCACATGCGAATAACATGTTCAACCATGATTATGGCAAGCCCTTTGTGAACCCTGCGTGAACTCGGCGCACCTGGACGATCAGCGGCTTCCACCAATCGTTGAAAGTGAAACGCCACTTCGCCCGACCCAGTTCGCCCGATACGGGATTTTCTACCGGCCAGCACACACTACGCTGATTGACGACCGTCCCGGCCACCTTGGCAGCCATTTTTCTCCGGTCATTCCGTTGCGGCAGTCGCTGCCGCGCCCATGCGCCGGTAGATGAACTCGGGTATGTCGGTCGTATGGGATTCTTCCGTCGCCTTGGCGGCCCATTCCTCATGCAGCGGCGACAGCGAGCAGGCCGGGTCCGTGTTGGCTGCATCCCCCGTCAGCGCGAAGGCCTGGCATCGGCATCCGCCGAAGTCGATTTCCTTGCGCGGGCAGGACCTGCAAGGCTCCTTCATCCAATCGGTGCCGCGATATTTCTCGAAAGCCTGACCGTTGAGCCAGATATCGGCAAGCGCGCGGTCGCGGACGTTGTCGAATTCGAGACCGGGCAGCGACTCGGCGGCGTGGCAAGGCAGCACCTTGCCGGATGGTGTGACGTTGATGATGCCGCGGCCCCAGCCGCCCATGCAGGGCTTGGGATACTTCGCATAGTAGTCCGGCACGACGAAATCGATGACGAGGATGCCTTTCAGCCTCTCCTTCGCCTCGTTGACGATCTCGGCCGTTTTCATGAACGCTTCCCGCGTCGGCATCAATGCCGCGCGGTTCTTCAGCGCCCAGGCATAATACTGGATGTGCGCCACTTCGAGCCGCCCTGCGCCGACTTTCACCGAGTAGTCGATGATCGCCGGCAGGTTGTCGATGTTCTGGCGGTGCAATGGCGCGTTGATGGTGAGCGGCATGTCGAGTTCTTTGACCCACCTCGCCACGTCGTTCTTCTTGTCCATGCCGCCCTTGTAGGCGGCGATCCGGTCGGCATTCTCTGGATCGACGTCCTGGATCGACAGCTGCACATGGTCGAGACCGAGGTCGCGCAACTTTTCGAGCCTCTCCCGCTTCAACAGCACGCCTGCCGTGATGAGGTTTGTGTAGAGGCCGGACCTGGCGGCTTCCTCGACGATATCTTCCAGGTCGCGCCGTGCCGTCGGCTCGCCGCCCGACAGGTGGATCTGCAGTATCCCGAGCTGACCGGCCTCGCGCATGACGCGCTTCCAGTCTTCGGTCGACAGTTCGGTGTTGGCCCGCTCCAGATCGACAGGATTGGAGCAATACGGGCACTGCAACGGACAGCGGTGCGTCAATTCTGCCAGCAGGCCAACCGGTGCGCGTGCGCAGGATGTATCCACTTCGGCGACGAACTCGCCGGTTTTCGTTTCTTTGACGGTGCTTTCGCTCATGATTTCAGAACTCCCTTGTCTGCGAGGTCCTGCAGCATCTCGATGACGTCGGCGGTGATGACGTCGACCGGCGCCTGATACTGCTCGGCGAGCAGGGTGGAGATGGCGCCGACGGTGCGTTCGCCGTCGCACAGCTTGAGGACCTCGACGGAGGTTTCGTCAGGTTCGAAGACCCGTTCGGGGGCAAGGATGATCCATCGCCCGCGGCCGGCATCGTGCCGCAGCTTGATGTGGCGCGGCAGTCTGAGGATGCTGTCAGCGCTGACGATGAGCCGGGTCGGCGTACCTGGTTCAGACATTCGTTTCACCCGGCCTGAACGCCCCCGGTGGAATGTGACCCTCGACATACGCATTGTAGAGGGCGTCGAGCTGCACCCAGAGAACGTCACACTTGAAGCGGACCGCGGCGATGCAGGCCTCCTGTTCGTCGCGGTTCCTGGCGTGCTGCTTGATGTATTCGAGCGCGAAATCGGCATCCCTCGGCGCCTGGTTCAGTCGCCGCTTGAAGTAGGCCATCACGGTCTCGTCGATGAAGTCGTAATTCTCGAGCATGCCGGAGATGCGTTCCTTGTGGATCTTCGGCGCGAACAGTTCGGTCAGCGAGGAAGCGACCGCGACCACGAGTGGCTCTTCGCGGACGAACCGCACATAGGCTTCGACGGCAAATCGCGTCGCCGGCAACGCCCCGCGCATGCTCATCACGTAGTCACGCTCGAGGCCGAGGCCATCCGTCAGCACGAGCCAGCGCTCGATTCCGCCTGGTTCGTCTCCGAACCCGTCATGATCGATGATGCGGTGCATCCACTCCCGGCGCAACGCCACATCGTGTACCCGCGACATCAGCGCGGCATCCTTGCGCGGTACGGCGGACTGGTAGCAGTAGCGGTTGAGCGCCCAGGCCTGCACCTGCTCCTTTTTGAGCTTGCCCCCGTGCAGCAGCTTATGGAACGGGTGCTTGTCATGATATCGCTCGGCGCCGACGGCGCGTATCGCGGCTTCGAACTCATCGCGGCTCATCATTTCAACGGGAACATCGTTCCTGGCGATGCTTGCGTAGCTCATAGGCGGATCTCCATTCCATCGTAGCCGACTTCCCATCCGGCCTTCTCGACGGCCTTGCGTTCGGGCGAGTTGTCGTCGAGCGCCGGGTTTGAATTGTTGATATGGACGAAAATCTTGCGCGCGACGTCGAGGCTTTCGATGGCGGCAACCGAACCATCCGTTCCCGACATCGAGATATGCCCCATGCGCGCGCCGGTCTTAGGCATAAGCCCCTGCACGACCATTTCGTCGTCGGTATAGAGCGTGCCGTCGAACATCACGAGATCGGCGCCCTTGAGCCGTTCGGCGAGTGGTGCGTCGACCGCGGCACAGCCGGGGATGTAATAGAATGATTTTCCGTTGGCGGTGTCGGTGACCTTCAGCCCGATCGTATCGCCCTTCTCGGTACCGAACGACTGTCCCTTGGACGCGTCCTCGAGATAGAGCGCCACTTTTCCAGGAACGTCGAAGGCTTCGACCGTCAGCCCGATATCCGCGCCGGCTCCCGAAAGCGGCGTCGGTTGCTCCATCTCCAGCGTGATCCGCGAGACTTTTTCAGGGTTGAGCACGTTGAACACGGAGTTCGCGTTGACCGTTGCCATCACCCGCTCGGAGGCGTAGAGCGAGAACGGCTGGCCTTCGCGCAGGTTGATCAGCCCGATGATGTGGTCGACATCGCCATTCGTCAGGACGACCGCCTTGATCGGACTGTTGCGCAGCGGGCCATCCGCGGCCGGCCAGAGTTCGGGAGTGTCGTTGATTTGCTGGCGCAGGTCCGGCGAAGCATTCAGCAGCACCCAGTCCCGGCCGTTGCTGCAGACCGCCAGCGACGACTGCGTCCGCGGCTTCAGACCGGGATCGCCTTTGCGCACGCGCGCGCTCATCCGGCCATTGCAGTTCCACTGCGGAAAGCCACCACCTGCGGCAGCGCCCAGCACTTTGATCAGCATGAGATTTTCGAGTTCGCTAGCGCCGCAGGAAAGGCCCGGGCGCGTGAGGCCTGACACTGGCCTGCCAAGTGTCAGAAAAACGAAACAGGCCTAAAACAAAGACGGTGGCCGAGTGCTCGACCACCGCCCCGGCATGCATGGCATGCGTCGGTCGATCACATCGATCAGATGATGTCGATTTCGGCCGGCAGATAGCTGGTGACTTCGAGGCCGACTTCCTGCTCGCGAACCTGCGGCTTGCTCCAAACTTTCATAGTGCTCTCCTTGGTTATCGATCTACGTGTTGAACGGCGCCCGCCAGTACGAACCCGGATACGGCTGCGATGAGCCGGAACGCCTCAACATGGACAGCATTAAGCACTTTGATTGCAGACTTTCAACCGATTTGGAGAAGTTCTGGAAGAAATCCGGAAGCAATTCTTCTGATAATCGTCATTAGTTTTGCAATGTGTAACGATATAACAGTTAAATACAGTGGAACCGCTTGCTGTAATACTATTCCTGTTACGTTATTACTTTTCCCCGAGCGGTGAAGGAAAGCTGGCCACGTTCCAAGCACCAGACTTCGCCGGTTGCCGCCAAGGCCCGCGCGAACGTACGACACCCTCCCCTGACCAGCCCAACACCGGCCTCACCAATTGCCCGTATTGGCCATCGACGCCCATGGTTCGCGCGGCTCCAGCGCGCTGCCGTTCTGCAGCAGCTCGATCGAGATGCCGTCCGGCGATTTGACGAAGGCCATGCGTCCATCGCGCGGCGGCCGGTTGATGGTGACGCCCTTGTCCGCGATATCCTGGCAGGTGGCATAGATGTCGTCGACCTCGAAGGCGAGATGGCCGAAGTTGCGCCCGCCCGTATATGTTTCGGGGTCCCAGTTGTGGGTCAGCTCCAAGAGCGGCGCTTTTTCGTCGGCGGCCCGGCGCCGGTCTGCGGGGGCCGCCAGGAAGATCAGCGTGAAGCGTCCCGCCTCGTTATCCACACGCCGCATTTCGCGCATGCCAAGGGCTCCACAGTAGAACTTCAGACTTTCATCCACATCCGCGATACGGACCATTGTGTGCAGATAACGCATGTGCTTTATTTCCTCTTCAGTTGACGTGCCGCAGAGGTCGCGCGGCGCGTTGACCCGGTCGGTTTGCCGCCCGGATGCCACAATTGATTGCTTAGCGTACCGCGAACAAGGGTGGCAGTGCCAACGCCGTTCGCGGTGAAGGTGTCGGGCCCACTGCGCACGATTTTCGTTGTATTCCCCGACGACCGCTGCAACCGGGATCGAGCGCTGCCTCTGCGCAGTGATGAATTGGGAAATGACGGCACGAGCTCCGGCGTTTGCCGCCCGGCATGATGATCGCGCCATTCATTTTCGGGCAAAATGACGCAACGTTTGTGCTCGTGTCGGCCTCCGGCAATTTGCTTGCCGCAGAATCTCCTTGACCGAATTGAAATTATTTCGCGGATAACACCTCTAATCGGATCGCAAATCGTCCGTGTTATTCGGCATCGAGCGCGTTTCTGCAGGTACGGTATTACTGCGGCACTGATTCGCAAGTTTTGCCGCAATGGCGAATCGTCACGGTCCCCAATTACCCGGCAATTCTGCAAATCGGACGTTTCAGCCCCGCTGTTATGCACTTCATTCGTGTAAAAAACATGTTTAAAAACAATTAGTTGAAGCGTTCGCACGCGACTATGGACAGAAATTTTTTTTTTTAATAAATGCCCCCTTGTTCACTCCCGTAACTTCTGTTTATGGTTTACAGGCTTTCGCAGCGACGGTACGGGAGAGGGCTTCTAATCGGCCGCCGCTACCGAAGGCACCATTCGCAAAGTTATGTAGTCAACTGTAGCCAGTATCGCGGGGGTACGCATGGCTGATGATTCTAATATTCTATCTGACTTCGATTTGACGGAGTTGACCAGCGAACAAACGCTGGAAAATCTCCAGAAAGCCGGACTAGAGGTTTTCGAGGTCGCTGGACAAATCAAATGGTTCGACGCTTCAAAGGGTTATGGATTTATCGTTCCAGACAATGGTCTTGGTGATATTCTCCTGCATGTGACCTGCCTCCGGGCCGGTGGCTATCAGACCGCTTATGAAGGGGCTCGAATTCACTGCCAGGCCATGAAGCGCCCCAAGGGACTTCAGGCATTCCGTATTCTCTCGATGGACGAATCGACCGCCATCCATCCCAGCCAGCTGCCGCAGCGCACGCACGTCATCGTGACGCCGGAAAGCGACTGGGAACGTGCAGTTTGCAAGTGGTTCAACCGCGTCCGCGGATTCGGCTTCTTGACGCGCGGCGAGGGAACACCTGATATCTTCTGCCACATGGAGACCCTTCGCCGTTTCGGCTTCACCGAACTCCGGCCGGGTCAGCTCGTTCAGGTGCGCTATGGGTATGGTGAAAAAGGCTGCATGGCTGCTGAGCTCCGCCCGGATGGTGCGCAGCCGGCTGTCGGTGGTTTCCCCTCCCAGCACTGACCGCCTGCACGTGGCGCAAGCCGATATCACGCAGTCTTCCCGCAGGGCCGTTTCGACGGCCCTGTTGGCGTTTGTCCTGATGTTTGCGACGATGGTTCTCTCTCCAGCGTTACTTCCTCTGATCGGGGCGACGATGGCCGCAGGTTCGGAAGAGACACTGGTGATCGAGAAGGCCAACGGCGCCGAACCGCTGACGTTTTCGGTAGAGGTCGCCAGGACGCCGCAGCAAAAGGGGCTCGGCTTGATGTTCCGCCGCGAACTGCCAGCCCTGAGCGGCATGCTCTTCCCCTACGACAAAGACCAGGAAATCACCATGTGGATGAAGAACACCTTCATCCCGCTCGACATGGTCTTCATCAAGTCGAACGGCGAGGTTCTGCGCGTCGAGGAGATGACCGAGCCATTCTCGGAACGTGTCGTCTCGTCGGGAGGGCTCGCTAAGGGCGTCCTCGAGATCGCCGGTGGCGAAGCCCGCCGGCTTGGGATCGCGCGCGGCGACACGGTCCGCCACCCGCATTTTGCCGCCAATCCCTGATCGGGCGATTTCAGCTGGGTTGATTGGCAGCGCGAATCGCATCACGAGGCCCCGCCGGCGCGAATTTCGCGGGTTGCGGCGATAAGTGCGGAAACTAAACCGCGCCGCGCTGAACGTGCCCCTTGACCTTCGCGCTGCAAACCGTCAGGTGTATGCCGCTGTGCGCTTCGGCGTGCATAAGTGTCGGGGCGTAGCTCAGCCTGGTAGAGCACCTGCTTTGGGAGCAGGGGGTCCGGAGTTCGAATCCCCGCGCCCCGACCAATACTCGCATTTCTAGGGACGATCCGATGGTCGCGCGCATCTACAAGCCAGCAAAGACCGCGATGCAGTCCGGCCTGGCGCGCACCAAGGAATGGGTGCTCGAGCACGAGCCGGAGGCCGCCCGCGAGGTCGAGCCGCTGATGGGCTGGACGTCCTCGCGCGATATGAAAAGCCAGATCCGCCTGGAGTTCGACACCAAGGAAGAAGCCGTCGCTTACGCCGAGCGCAACGGTATTGCATTCCGCATCGTTGATCCCAAGCCTCGCAAGCCCGTGCGCAAGTCGTATGCCGATAATTTCAGGTTCGGCCGCGTCGGCAAGTGGACGCACTGACGTCGCATTCCCTCCCTTGCCTCACCCCTCGCAACCCTTGCCTGCGTGTGCTATCAGCGCCGCAGCCCAACAGGACCTTGGGAACTGTTGGCAGATCAAAGCAGCCCAACAGGACTTTAGGAACTGTTGGCAGAAAAAACCGCCCAACAGGACTTTAGGAACTGTTGGCAGAAAAAACCGCCCAACACGACCTTGGGAAGTGTTGGCCGACTAAAACGGCCCCGTAGCTCAGCTGGATAGAGCAGTAGACTTCTAATCTTCAGGTCGCACGTTCGAGTCGTGCCGGGGTCGCCATCAGACAATTCGCAATATCCCGACCCGATCGCTGCCGTGTGGTGGCATGCCTCGATCGCGGCCCGCCGTAGAACGTGCTGGTCACCGAAAGCTTCGTGCAGGGCCAGCATGTCATCATCCCGGCACCTCCCTGATCGGCATTTTTGACAGGAATTCGAGCCGGGCTACGCCACCGCTGCCGCCATCCGCTCGAAGCCGGCCACGAGATCGGCCTTCAGGTCGGCGACGTCTTCGAGACCGATGTGCAAGCGCAGCGCCGGTCCTTCCCGCTTCCACACCGTCGCCGTGCGGTAGGACGAGCAATCGAACGGCACGATCAGGCTCTCGTAGCCGCCCCACGAATAGCCCATGCCGAAATAGCGCATGTGATCGAGCATGGCTGCGAGGCCTTCACGCGCGACCGGGTCGAGGACGATCGAGAATAGCCCCGTCGCGCCAAGGAAATCGCGGCTCCAGATGTCGTGGCCCGGTGCCCCCGGCAGTCCTGGATGCAGAACCTCGGCGACTTCCGGGCGGTCCCGCAGCCACCGGGCGATTTCGAGCCCCGAGCGCTGATGCCGCTCAAGCCGGACATCGAGCGTGCGCATGCCGCGCAACCCCAGAAAGGTCTCTTCCGAGCCTGCGGCGTTCCCCAGCGCGATCGACGTCCGCTTGACATGCGGCGCTGCCCGCGCGTTGGCCGCTATACTGCCAAGCAGCGCATCCGCATGCCCGACGATGTATTTCGTCGCCGACTGGATCGAGACATCGACGCCATGTTCGAAGGCGCGGAAGAATAGCGGCGTCGCCCAGGTATTGTCCATCAGTACCCAGATGCCGCGTTCGCGCGCGACCGCCGCTATGGCCGGAATGTCCTGCATCTCGAAGCTCTGCGAGCCGGGGCTCTCGGTGAAGATGAGCCGCGTCTTGTCGGTAAGGAGATCGGCAATCTTGGCCCCGATCAAGGGGTCGTAGTAGACGGTCCTGACGCCCATGCGCGTCAGCACCTGATCGCAGAACCGCCGCGTCGGAAAATAGACGCTGTCGGTCATCAGGATCTCATCGCCGGCTTCCGCGAACGACAAAATCGCGGTGCTGACAGCGTGCAGGCCGGAAGTCGCCAGCACCGTGAAATCCGCTCCCTCGATCTCATTGATCGCTTCGCAGAGCGCATCCGTCGTCGGCGTCGTATTGCGCCCATAGGTATACCGCTGATCGTAGGACAGAAGCTTTTCGAGCGTCGGGAACAGGACCGTCGACCCACGGTAGACGGGCGTATTGACGAACCCGTGCTGGGCGGACGGATGGCGACCGCCATGCGTCACGCGGCTACCGTTACCCTGCGGGGCGCGACTGTCGTCTTTGCTCATGCCCGAACGTCTCCAATTCTTCCGCCAAACGTCGTTGGCCCTCGATTCCCCGCCACGCAGTTCTCGCCGATGCACAATAATGGCCGCTTGCGGCAGCCCGTCATGTTGGCGGATTGCGTGGATTCGCGCCATCTGCCGTCCGATATGCGACCTCACGGCAACATTGTTATCCTTGATCGCCTATCGATCCCCGATGAGGCAACAGATTAGACTGTTGTGCGTTGCAGCATGCACCTAACTTCGATCACAATGACGGGGCCGGCAGGTTGCCAACGCTCCGGCAGACGAGGCCAGGCGCAGTGATGAGAGGGGCCGAATGGGGTCGGTGGTGGAAATCGGAGGGCCTGCGGGATGGGCGGCACTTGCCGGACCGCTCCTGCTGCTGGCCGCGGCATTGATGATGGCGCTGTTCTGGCCGCACCGGATTGCCTCGACCGTCCACGACGGCGGCCGGCGCGAGCAAGTCGCCCCGCCGTCCACGACTTCCGAACCGCCGCCCGAATCGGGCATAAGCAACTTGGTGGATCCTCAGTCCAATGCGGAAACGCTCCAGCCTCGGAACAGGCAGCGAGCCGAACCGCTCAACCAACCTCCGCCCCGCGCTTTGAGCACGAGCGTCACCACGGCGACGGCAACCGAGGACACGGCTATCGACACAACACCTGGCAACGTCACGCATCGGCCCCTTCGCGAGGCACCCTCGGCGACGCCCGAGGCCGCCGCCGCCCGTACTCTTCTCGATGAAGCGCTGGGCGAGCGCGCTGCAGGCAACGACACCGCGGCCGCCGAGAGCCTGCGCGCTGCGATCGTGCTCGCCACTCGGTCGGCGGACCGCACGCTCCACGCCGCGGCCCGCCTCGAACTGGGCGATATCGCCCAGGCCCAAGGCGATTTGCAGACGGCCTGCGAGCACTGGCAGATGGCGCGTTCGCTTTTCGAGGATGAACGCAGGGCGCAAGATGCTGCGAAGTGCGAGAAGCGAATGATCAAGAATCGCTGCCCGACCGATTGGGTGCTCAACGATTTCTAAGGACCGGACGTGTTGCGCGAACGCCCGGTGCTCAATCGCGGCCGGTCATTGCGCGAGAATCTCCACGCGGACCGTTTGGTTGTCTTCCAGGTTGACATCCTTTGAGAACACCCTGCCGCCGTTGGTGGCTGTGATCTTGTAGCTTCCGGGTGCGAGAATGTGCGTCGGCAGCGCTCCGACGCTGCGGTGGATGAGGTCACCGTCCGGCGTGGCGATCTCCCATTGCGTTGCCGGAAGGGCTTCGCCACCAGACCGCGTCACCAACGCCAGCGTCACCTTCGCTGCCGCATGAGCCATCGCGATTTCAGTCAGTTTGCCTGCTTCGACCGAGACTTCCGACTCGACCTGCGCGTTGGCTTCCCCGTAGGTCGAGCGGATAAAGTAGATGCCGGCGTTTAAGCGTACGATGACGCCAGGTCTCGCATTCGACAGGATCGATCGGCGCTGCCCGGACTGATCGGCTTCGGCTTCGAACACGTCGAAGGTCACGGTCTTGTCGGAAACCTGCTGCTCGCCTGCATAGGCTGTCAGCCGCAACCCGCCGGCGTTGAGGATGAACGTCTCTTCCTTCATTGGCCCGGGACCGACATTCACCCGCCGCGTGATATGTGAACGACCGAACGCGACATTGATGAGGTAGCTGCCCGGGTCGAGCCGGACATGCGGCGACGGGTTGTCCCGCGTCTCGACAAGCTGCGGAGCCGCCTCGGCCTCCTTCGGTTCCCCATAGATCCGCCAGGTAAGGTCCCGGTTGAGCGTGCGGCCGTCTTCCGTCAGCCTTGCCGACAGGATCACCCCGGGGCTGGCGGCGGCTGCCGCCAGAGCCTCGCGCGCCCTCTGCACCGCGTCCGATGCCTCAGGCGGCTGCTGGGGTTGTGCGGCAGGACTGCTTTCGGTGGCCCAGGCATCCCCCGGCGGCGAGGGGCTGACCGTAATGCCGGGGCTCCATTCCTTGCCGTCCTGCGCGCCAGCCGCGCCAAAGCTCGCAACGGAGATACTGAGCGCAACGCCCAGTATTGCTAGGGCGTTCGCGATCCGCGCTGCCCAATTGCGGCTCTCCCTTGATCGCGTCAGCCGTCGTGTGATGTTCGCCATGCAAATCCTTTCCGCCGGGCTGATCACTGCACGCGAAATTCCACCGTCTTGGCGTCGTCAGCGGCAACTTCAAAGGTGCCTTCGACGAGCCCTTTGCGAGTTTCGCAGCGCACGCTGTAGCGCCCCGGCGCCAGCAACCCCCGGGGCGATCTTTGCTGCGTGCGCCACACGACGTTGCCTGCGGCATCGGTCACTTCCCAGAACAGGCCGCCGAGTGCTGTTCCGTTCTGGTCGGACACGTTGAGCCGCACGTCGCCCGCAAGAACCCCGAGCGACACCCGTTTTGCTTCGCCGGCCATGATCTGGATCTCCTCGGCCGCCGTGACGTTGCGGGCGCCGATTTCGGCGACGATGCGGTAGCGTCCGGGCGCCACGATGAACGATGGAGAGCGCTGGCTGCTGCGGGCCAGCGCGCGCAGCGGGTCGAGTTGGTAGAGTTTGTAGACGATCGGTTGCGGTCGCGAATCCTCGCCTGGCGGTGCGTTGGTTTCCACGTCGAGCCGGGCCGCCTCGAGGATCAATGATTTTTCGATCCGCCTGCCGGCGCCGAGCGCGATGCGATCACTCGTGCTGGCGAGGCCCGTGCGGACTTCGACGTAGTAGGTTGCAGCCGGCAGGTCGAACACCGGAGCATGTGCCGCCGAGCGCGCCACGCGCCGCCGGCCACCTGGCCTGTCGGGGTCGTCGACGGAAACGGTGAACTCCAGATCCTTGGCCTGCACGCCAGCGATCGGGGCCCGCGCCGAAAGAACGAGTTCACCGGCGTTCAAGCCAAGCTTCACATCCTGTCGCCCGCCGGCGGCGACATCGACGACGCGCTTGACCTCGAGCGTCCCGCTTGCGGCCTCGATTTCATAGCGTCCCGCGGGCAAAATCAGTTCGCCTTCCGGATAGGGACTGACGATCAGCGGCGCCGCCCCTGAGGTATCGTCCGCCAGCCGCACGGTCATCAGCGTCGCCGCACCCGACTCGCTCGCCGTTTGCTGGTCCGCGCCAGCGGAGAACTTTACGATTCCCGCTTCGAACACCGCCTGTACGCTCGTGGCACCGGCCTCGCCGATTGCGACCGCCTGGGCGAACTTGGCGCGCCCGAGCGAGGCTTCGATGTAATAGTCCCCCGGCGCCATCGGCACCGCAAAGCGGGGTTCGAGAACGTCGAGGACCGGCAAAGCGTCGGGCTCAGGCGGAGAAGACGAACGATAGACGCGCCAGCGCACTGGCTTTTCCACCGCTTCGCCGCCACTTCCAAGAATGGCGCTCACGCTGAGGTGCGGAGCGCCTTTGGGATCGATCTGCAGCCCTGGCCGCTGTGCCGGCGCCGGCTGCTTCACGATTCTGGGTTTCTGCCGGAGCTGCAGATCGAGGAGTGCGGTGTCGGTCGCGGCCTTGATGGCCGTCGCCACATCGAGCGCGCCTGTAGCAAAGAAAGTGCGGCCCTTGGTCAGGCTCGAAACGCAGGCAAGTTCGGGCGGGGCCTGATCGAGCCCGAGTCCGACGGTATGGATCTTCAGGCCGGGACGTTCGCCAGCGATCTTCTGGGCCAATGCGCAAAGATCGCGTCCGCAGTTGTCGGGTCCGTCCGCAACCAGCAGCAGCGCAGCCGGCTGACCGTCTTCCAGGAGTGACGTCGTTTGCTCGATCGCAGCAACGATCGGCCCCTTGCCCTTGGGGTTCAGGATTTGCAGAGGCGCGACCGTATCGCTGCCATTGCGGAGCGCTGGCGCCGTTGCGAGATTGATACTGGTGCACCCAGGTCCGAACGTTACCAGTCCGGTCTTGACCCCGCTATCCGCACGCGGCAGCGATTGTGCCAGCGCGGCGTGGGCGAGTTCGAACTTGGTTCCCGTGCCGCCCGGCAGGTTGCCCCACATTGATCCGGAACTGTCGAAGACGACGATGAGCGATCCGGTCGCCTGCTGTGCTGCCGCCGGACTCGTTGCCAGAATCGCGCCGCTGGCGACCGCGAACAGCGCAATGCCGGTGCGCGCAGCGTGTAATCTAGGCGCGGCAGTTTTCACCGACACGGCAGTCCTCCACGTGGCCAGTGTTCTGGATCGGACGCTTGATCCCGGGCGGCCCCGGCAGAAGTTTTGACCTGATGCCGGGACATGTCTCGCGTTTTGAAATATACCGAAGCCACTGAGAGCGCCATCCCGACCATAACGGACCAGCATGTCAAACACGGAAATCCTCGACTTTCTTAGTACACGCCGTTCCCTGAAGCCGACCATGTTCGCCAAAGAGGGTCCATCCCCTGATGAACTGACCAGGATTTTGACAATTGCGGCGCGCGTCCCGGATCATAAGAAGCTCAATCCATGGCGATTTATCGTCTTTTCAGGTGAAACCCGCGCAAAAGCCGGCGAGCTGTTCGCCACAGCCTGTGCCGCCGAAGACCGCCAGCAGCCATCCGAGATTCGCCTTCAGACCGAACGCGGGCGCTTCCTTCGCGCCCCTCTCGTGGTCGCGGTCATCAGCAGGCCGGTCGAAAACCCGGGTGCGCCGGAATGGGAGCAGATCCTTTCTGCGGGCGCCGCCGCCTTCAATCTGTGCCTTGCCGCCAACGCGCTGGGCTACGGCACCTGCTGGATCACCGAATGGATCGCCTACTCTGCGATCGTGAAGGAAGGTTTGGGATTGAGCGAAACCGAGCGCGTCGCCGGCTTCGTCTACATCGGCAAAGCCGGCGAGCGCCAGGAAGACCGCGACCGCCCGGCGCTGAGCGAAGTCGTCAGCTATTGGCAAGGTTGAGCCGCGACGGCTGTCGTTGCGCGCATTACCGAAGTGGCGGTTCCGTTGGGCGATTGCCGGCAAACCGACTTCCGCTATAGCGATCTGCAAGCTGCCATTCGCAAATGTCAAATTCAGGCTGTGTCAAGGACGATTGAGCCTCTTGGTTCTGGACTAACGATTCCGCTGAATGAATAAAATTCGAAGTTTCTGATTGCGCTTGCATTTACCGGTTTCAGGCATCTTTGTGAGAGCTTTCATTTGATCAGGGCTCTTCACATGCGCGCACTTTTCCAGTTCTTCATTCTCACGGCCATCCTTGCCGGAGGGCTCGCTGCATCAACGACGGAGTCTTCTGCAGACCGGCGACGCAGCCCGGTGTCGGAGTCGCAGAACCTCACGCCGGAAACCAGGCCGCAAGCTCCGCGCATGGACCTCGTGCCGGAACTTGTTCTTCGAGCAGAACTGGAACGAGAAGGCCGACGTAGCCCTTGGGCCGTCTCCCGATACGAGGAAACTGCGAAATACGTCGCCAATTTGCGTGCCAGCGAAGCAACCACACACAGCGGACTTCCGCAACTCTCCATTTATTACCGGGAACTTCATAAATCTCTTCGTGAGGAATCCGTGGGAACGAGCGGTATCGCGCACCTTTTCGATCAGTATGAAAAGTGGAGGAAGGACGCCCGTTACGATCCTTATCTCGATGTCTTCGTTGCAAGCCGGAAAGAAGCGCTGCTGTACCAAAGAGTTATCTGGAGCCAGCAACAGACCTCGGACGCAGAGACATACGCCAATGAAATTCCTGACCTTTCAGAAGGCTTCTTTCAATACTTGAAGGATCATCATAAGGCCGCTTCTGCGGATCCGGGGTGGTATTACATCTCGCTCCAGTCTTACGCTTACCGGTGCAACGAATGGAACGATGCCTGGAGCTTGCTTGAGGAAGGCACGGAACGTTTCCCGAATTATTACGGGCTCTATTTCCGCGCTTATGAGGTTGGCGTCATGTGCGGCGTCGATCCAATCCAACTCATGGATAACGTGGTCGACCTCGCCGTTAACCGCACCAGCGGTAAACACGGAGACACGATGTATGCCCGGCTCAAATGGCTTCAGACAGACTTCTACGGCAAAGAACTGATGCGCTCTCAAGTCGTGGACTGGGGCCGGATGCGGCAAGGGATCAAGGATGTGCTGAGGGAATACCCCGACGCCTGGAACACGAACCACTTCGCGTACTTCGCTTGTGTTGCCGAGGACTATGAGTTCGCAGCGACACTCATGCCAGATGCAATGAAGTTGCCGGTCAACTCCGTTTGGCAGGACGAGGTCACGTTAAAGATGTGCCGGTCGCGCATTGAAATGTCGCGGTTCATCAAGGAAAGCAGCGCTCGCTAATAAATGCCTCGCGAATCGGGGGGACGCAATGCAATCACGGATCCGTACTTTCCTGCTCACAATGCTTATGCTGCTGATCCCGGTCGCCTGTGGTGCGAACTCCTCTCCAATAGATCTCGCCAGAGTCGACGATCAGAACCTAATGGGGATGTCATCGGCGGTGTTTCTGCGGAGCATCGGGAACGATCTGCAGATATCAGCAATCGAAACCGCTGTCGAAACGTTTCGCAGCAAAAACGCGCGCACGCGCGACGGATTAAGCAAGCTCGAAATCTTCTATGATGGCATCACCGCCGATCCCAAAGACCCACGATTGCTTCCCCATCTTGCGCGCTGGAAAGAACTGTTCCCGCAATCCCCGACACCGTACGTTCTCGAAGCGCACATCAAGCTTTCCGCCGTCATCAATGCCTTCCGATTGGAGGGACTTTCGGAACAAGACTTCCAAGCCCTGCGCCGTGACAAGGGTCGCATCGAAGAACTGCATGCGCTTTTCGCCGAGAACCAACTGAAGCCGGTTGCCGATCCCCATTGGCATATGCTGCGGTTGAGGTTGTCACTTCTCCAAGGCCGTCGTGGCAGCGATAATTCCATGATGGCTAGTAAGGCTCTGAGACGCTTTCCCGAATACAAGCCTCTCTACTCCGCCGCAGCCGATCTTTACCTGCCGCGTTGGGGCGGCACAGCCGAGGCCCTGGAATTCTGGGCGCGGGAAGTGGAACAAAGCCAGGGCCGGGCGGGCGCTCCTGGTGCGTACGCCCTGACTTATTTGCACGCCTTCGAGCACGAGTACGGCAACGATCTGCTTGCACGTTCAAACATCGGCTGGGAACGTTTCAAGAAGAGCTGGCGAAGCCTGGAATTAAATGGAATCGGGAAGCACTTCCAGGCCATCGCGGCGATGACGGCGTGTGTAGCGGGCGATCACGCGTTGGCAAAACGTCTCTTTCAACAGGCGGGCTCGGCACTCAACGGAACGCTTTCGGGCTCCCGTCCGGGGAGAAAAGTATGCGTTACCTGGGCCGCGAAATCCGAATGGCAATTGTTTTATGAAGAGATACTGGCCGACGTGCAGCCCTATCTCGCCTACATCCTTTCCATCGTTGATTTGATCCTGCTTCGCGGGCGGTAATTTCCGGTTGCTATCACAGCACTAGTGGCCCGTCGCGCCAAAATCGCATCACCCAACCCCGTCCGATTTTGGCGCGACATAAGGGCCACTAGCAGGCCGCTGAAAAAGCGGTCTGCGTAGGATCGTATCCTTTCAGGTGGGGCTTGGGAACTGGGTCGGGTTGGGCTTTGGCCTTGGTTCGTTTCGCTCAGGCGGCAAGCAGCCTGGGTAGCTTGGCGAGATTGAAGGCGGCCATGTTCATTGTGAACTGGGCGGCGACTTTGCCGACGCCGCGCAGCATCGTCTTGGCGATCTGGCCGACGGTCTTGCCCCAGCCGAACGGT